>NZ_PSUG01000080.1:0-7258 GCF_002931755.1 Rathayibacter sp. AY2B3
AAGACGAAGATCGGCGCCTGCACGTAGAAGGTCATCGAGTTGTGCTCGAACGGCGAGCCGTGGCGGTCGCGCATCAGGTAGTTGATCAGGCCGCGGTCGCGCTTGCGCTGCAGCTCGGCGTCGGACTCCTCGCCGTCGAGCGCCTCGGCGAGCGTCTTCTCGCCCTGGGTCGAGACGCGGGCCGCGAACAGCACGTCGGAGTCGTGGGCGCTCGCGCGGACGAGCTCGACGACGACATCGCTGCGGAAGACGGGACTGCTCGGGTCTGCGCTGGGGCTGCTCTGTTCGGTCACGGATCGAACCTAGACCACGCTCCGACCGCGGCCGTCGTCACATCCCGACACAGTCGTCCGCGCAGCGCCCGCGCCGACCTACGCTTCCCGGATGGAGCCCGTGACGATCCTCGCCGCACTGCTCGGCCTCGTCGTGCTGGGCGTCGTCCTCGGGGCTGTCCACCGGACCCGCTCCGGGCGCGTCGCGAGCGTCCCCTCGGGCGAGGACCCCGCGATCGACCCCGGAGAGCTCGTCCCCGGTGCAGTGCTCGGGACCCGGGTCACAGTCGTGCAGTTCTCGACCGACGTCTGCACGCGGTGCCCAGCGGTGCGACGGATGCTCGGGGAGGTCGCCCAGCAGCGGCCCGGGCTGGCGCACCTCGACGTCGATCTGACGCACCGCCCCGACCTCGCGGCGCGCTTCCGCGTCCGGCAGACGCCCACGCTCCTCCTGCTCGATCGAGACGGAGTGCCGCGGAGCCGCATCGGCGGCGCTCCGACCCGCGCCGCTCTGACCATCGAGCTCGACCGACTCCAGGAGACATGATGAGCACCCGCTCCCCCTCCACCACCGGCGCCACTCCCCCGTCCGGCACCGTCGATCCCCGCGGCCCGAGGGTCGCCGCCGGAATCACCGCCGCACTCCTCCTCACGGCCGTGGGCCTCGGGCTCGCGGCCCCGGCCCGGGCCGACCTCGACGGCCGGCTCTCCCAGCCCGGCTTCCTCCTGCTGCTCGCGCTCGCCGCCCTCTTCGCCTGGTCGGCCGCGCGCGGCGTCGGCTCCGGCCCCTGGGCGGTGCTGTTCCGCCGGGTGGTCCGGCCGCACCTGACACCGCCGCGCGAGTGGGAGGACGCCCGCCCGCCGCGCTTCGCCCAGCTGATCGGCCTGGTGGTGACCGGCGCCGGCGTCCTCCTGCACGTCGCCGGCGTCCCGGGATCGGTTCCGGTCGCCGCGGCGGTAGCCTTCCTCGCCGCCTTCCTCAACGCTGTGTTCGGCCTCTGCCTGGGCTGCGAGCTCTACCTCGTGCTCGCGCGGGCCGGCCTGGTCGGGCGCTCGGCCGGCTCCCGGGCGTGAGGCTCTAGGCTGGGTCCGCTTCGCGGGCGGCCCGCGACCGGCTCCGGGAGGCACCATGAGCGACTCATCCGCACGGCACTCCGACCACGACGGGGCCACGGGCTCCGGCTCGCCGCGACGCGCCTCGCGCACGCCGGGCGAGCACGTGTCGACGCCGTCCGAGCAGCCCTCTGCGCGGCCGGACGCCTCCGCTCCCCGGCTCCGCGTCCTGATCTCCGGCGCCAGCGGGATGATCGGCTCGGAGCTGACCCGCCAGCTGCGCGCCGAGGGGCACGAGATCCTGCGCCTGGTGCGCCACGCGCCGTCGAGCCCGGACGAGTTCCACTGGGCGCCCACCTCGCACATGCTCGACTTCAGCGTGCTCGACCGCGTCGACGCCGTGATCAACCTCTCCGGCGCCTCGATCAGCCGCCTGCCGTGGACCGCGTCCTACAAGCGGGAGATCCTCGACTCGCGGATCCAGTCCACGCAGACCCTCACCGACGCGATGCGGATGTCCTCGACCCCGCCGACGACGCTGATCAACGCCTCCGCGGTCGGCTACTACGGAGACCGCCCGGGCGAGGAGCTCACCGAGCAGTCCTCCCGCGGCGACGGGTTCCTCGCCGACGTCGTCGACCGCTGGGAGAAGGCCGCCCACCTCGCCCCCGAGGCCACGAGGGTGGTCACCGCTCGCACCGGGCTCGTCCTCGGCGACGGCGGCGCGCTCAAGCCGCTCCTGCCCCTGACCAGGCTCGGCTTCAGCGGGCCGCTCGGCAGCGGCAACCAGGCCTGGCCCTGGATCAGCCTCTACGACGAGGCCGCGGCGATCCGCCACCTGCTCACGTCCTCGCTCTCGGGCCCGGTGAACCTCGCCGGACCGGTGCCGGCGACCGCGAACGACGTGATGCGCACGCTCGCCGAGCAGCTGCACCGCCCGTTCAAGCTGGCCGTCCCCGAGAAGATCATCGAGCTCGCGCTGCGCGACGCCGGGCACGAGCTGCTGCTCTCGAGCCAGCGCCTGGTCCCCCAGCGGCTCCTCGACGACGGCTTCGAGTTCCGCCACCGCACGGTCGGCGAGGCGCTGGCGTGGGTGCTCGCCTGATCCGGGCCGCCTGAGCGCCCGGGCCGCCCGGTCGCGGCCGGACGGTCAGGCCGGAGCCTCGTGCTCCAGCGCGATGGCCCGGCGGATCGCGCCCCGGGCGCGCTTGCGGTCGCCGCTCGCGTCGTACGCGAGGCCGAGGCGGTACCAGGCGCGCCAGCTCCCGGGCTGCGCGTCGACCTCCTCCGCGTACTGCGGGAACAGCGCGTCCGCCTCCTCCCGGAGCGGACGCCCGCTGGCCCGCGAGTCGAGGACCTCCTGCGGGAGCGCGTTCTCGCCCTCCAGCCGACGGGCCAGCTTCTCCGCGCGGAGCCCGAACAGCAGCTCGCGCACGAGCCCCCAGACTCCCACCGCGCCGAGGATCAGCAGGCCGACGCCCATCACGATGCCCGGCACCGTCGCCGCGGCGAAGGCGACGACGGAGTACTGCAGGCAGACGAACAGGTAGAGGGCGAGCAGGACCGCCATCAGGACGACGCCGACGCGGGTCCTCACGGGATGCTCGTCGCTGCGGCGGCCTGGCCGGACGGTGCCCGGTCGACGACGGGCTGCTCGTCGACCGGCCGCTCGGCCAGGGGCGCGGCGTCGAAGGCGGCGCGCAGGTCGAGGAGGGCGTCGAGGCCCACCACCACGCCCGTCGTCGTGCGGACCGCGTCGAGAGCGCGCAGGACGCCCTGCTCGTAGGACGCCTGCGACGTGGTGTCGTGGCGGATGGTGACCGTCTCGCCGGTGCCGCCGAAGACGACCTCCTGGCGCGCCTCCACTCCGGGCAGGCGGAGGCTGTGGACCGGGACGCTCGCGACCTGCTGGCCGCGGGCCCGCTGATCGGTGTGCGGAGCCTGCACCGGACCGAGCTCGGCCCGGGCGCGCAGCAGGAGCTCGGCCGTGCGGACCGCGGTCCCCGAGGGTGAGTCGACCTTGCGGGCGCCGTGGGTCTCGACGATCTCGGCGGCGTCGAAGAAGCGCGCAGCCACGGTGGCCAGCGCGGTCGCGAGCACCGAGCCCAGCGAGAAGTTCGGGATGATCACGACGCCGGCCTCGGGCTGCTCGGCGACGCTGCGCCGGAGGGCCGCGATGCGGTCGCCGGTCCAGCCGGAGGTGCCGACGAGCACCTTCTTCCCGTTCGCCACGGCGAAATCGACGATCTGCTGGCTGACGGCCGGCACGGTCATGTCGACGACGACGTCGGCCTCGAGCATCTCGGCGGGATCGCTCCGCGAGCCGAGCCGCGCGACGAGCGAGAACTCGCTCGACGCCTCGATGAGCGAGCAGGTGAACGAGCCGAGTCGGCCGGACGCGCCGACCACGGCGACGGAGGTAGTCACCGACTCAGCGTAGCCCGCGGCTCAGTACGGCTGGGCCTCGGGCAGGCCGGTGCGCAGCTCCACGGGCAGGTGCGAGAGGTCGTTGTGCACCACGAGCACCGGCGGCTTGCGGGAGCGGACGCGGATGATCGTCAGCCCGCAGTTCGCCTGGTTGAGGCCCAGCCACCGCCAGTCGGGAGCGTCGAACACGTGGCGGACGAACCAGCCGATCACGAAGTTGTGGGTGATTAGGAGGTCGTGGCGGTCCTCGCGCGACGGCGCCAGGAACTCGGCCACCGCGTCCTGCATCTGCGCGTGCCCCGCCTCGATCTCGGCCGCGGTCACGCTGCCGAAGAACGGCTCGAACGCCTTGGGCATGTCCGGGGTCGGCCCCGAGGGGATGCAGTCGAACAGCAGCGAGGACGGCTGGAGCGGCAGGCTCGGCAGGAGCGTCTGGAAGCGCGCTGCCGTCTCCTCGGCCCGGCGCAGCGGCGAGTGCCACGCTCCGGTGAAGGGGACTCCGCCGAGCCGTTCGGCGATGAGCCTCGCCTGGCGCTCGCCACGGGCCGAGAGCGGGCCGTCCGGCATGCCGTGCTCGGCGTCCTGCTGCTCGCCGTGGCGGACGAGGTAGATGTAGTGGGACACGGGGTCCTCCCTGGTGCGGCGCGGCGGTGCGCGATCAGCGGGCGTTCGACGATCGGATCAGATCGCGGAGGCGCTCTCGACCCCGGCGATCCCGGCGAAGGCCGACTCGTCGACCGCGCCGACGGCCGAGATCGACGACGGCCCCCGCGCCAAGTCTGCCGCGAGTGCCTGGACGTCCTCCGCGCCGACGAGGGCGAGTCGGCGCAGGCTCTCGTCGAGGTCGACGAACTCGCCGAAGGTCAGCTCGGCGCGGCCGAGGCGCGACATCCGGGTGTCGGAGTCCTCCAGCGCGAGCGCCGCCGCTCCCGAGAGCTGGCCGCGGGCGCGGGCGAGCTCGTCATCGGTGACGCCGTCCTCGGCGAGGCGGTGGAACTCGGTGAGCAGGAGCTCGGCGACCGTCCCCGCCTTCGCCGGGGTGCAGGCGGCGTACAGTCCGAAGAGGCCCGCGTCGGAGTAGGACGGGGCGAAGGAGTAGACGGAGTAGGCCAGGCCGCGCTTCTCGCGCACCTCCTGGAACAGGCGCGAGGACATGCCGCCGCCGAGGATCGAGTTGAGGACGCCCATCGTCATCCGCCGCTCGTCGCCCGCGGCGAGACCGGGGAAGCCGACCAGCAGGTTCGCCTGCTCGGTGGGGCGGTGCACGACCGAGAGGGCGCTGCCGCGGGTGTAGGAGGCGCGGCCGCCGACGCGCCGTTCGACGGGCGAGGCCGCGGTGCCGAGGTCCCAGCCGTCGGCGACCAGCACCCGCTGGAGCAGCGCGACGAGCGCCTCGTGGTCGACGGCGCCCGCGACCGTGATCACCACGTCGCGCGGGCGGTAGGCGGCGCGGTAGTGCGCCCAGACCGCATCCCGGGTGGCCTCGCCGATGGTCGCCGCGGTGCCCCCGATCGGGCGGCCCAGCGGGTGGTCGCCGAAGACGGCCTCGAACAGCTTCTCCCCCGCGACGTCGCCCGGATCGTCGTCCGCCATCGCGAGCTCCTCGAGGATGACCCCGCGCTCGGTCTCGAACTCGTCCGGGTCGATCAGGCTGGAGGTCACCATGTCGGCGATCACCTCGACCGCCATCGGAAGGTCGCGGTCCTGGATCTTGGCGTAGTAGCAGGTGTACTCCTTGGCGGTGAGAGCGTTGTGCTCCCCGCCGACGGAGTCGAAGGACACGGCGATGTCGAGGGCGGACCGCTTCTGCGTGCCCTTGAACAGCAGGTGCTCGAGGAAGTGCGTCGAGCCGACGTTGGAGGGCACGGCGGGCCCGCCCGCGGTCGCGGGACGGCCGGGCCGCTCGTCGCGCGATCCCGCGGCGACCCAGAAGCCGATCGTGGCGCTGCGGGCGCCGGGCACCGATTCGCTGAGGATGCGGACACCGCTCGGGAGGACGGAGCGGCGGACCGTGGATCCGCCTGCGGCCCGGACTGACGTCTCCGGCTGGTCGAGGGGCAGTGCGACTCCGTGGTTCATCGTGCCCACCCTAGGCCACCGGCGACGGCGGCCCGGCCGGGCTGTCGCGCCGTGGCGGGAGAGGTGCCCGGCTGGTCGCGGTCGGGCGCGGTCAGCGGCGCGCGCGCTCGAGCGCGGCCAGGTGTCCCGCGTCGAGGTCGAGCGAGACCGCGCGGACGAGCGCGTCCACGTCGGCGGGCGAGCGCGGGGCGACGGTCGCAGCGGTCAGGCGCGGTCGGCCGAGCAGCCAGGCCAGGGCGACGGCGGCGGGAGCGGCCGAGAGCTCGGCGCCGATCGCGTCGAGGACGGCGAGGACCCGGCGTCCGCGGCGCCCGAGGTGGGCGGCGGCGAGGGCTCCGTCGGGCAGGCGGCCGAGCTCGCGGCGGGTGCGCTCGGCGCCGCGGAGGAACCCGTGGGCGAGGGGGACGGTCGCGAGCAGGGCGAGTCCCTGGCCGGCGGCGACGAGGCCGAGATCGCCCTCCGAGCCGGGCCGCTCGAGCAGGTTCCAGCGGACCTCCGCGCCGGCGAGGCGGGGCAGCCCGTGTGCGGCCAGGACGCGCGCCTCGAAGAGCTCCTCCGGGGAGAAGCCGGAGGCGACGACCGAGCGCACCAGACCGCGTGTCAGCAGCACGTCGACCGCACTGAGGAGCTCGTCGAGGCGCCCGGCCCCGTCGGGTCGGACCGCCAGCACGTCGAGGCGGTCGGTGCGGAGGCGGCGCAGCACCCCCTCGACACGGTCCACCAGCGCGCGCGGCGTCGCGGGGGCCCCGGCCGGTGCGGCGAAGCGGCCGATCAGGAGGAAGCGGTCCCGGTCGCGGTGTCCGGCGGGCCAGCCGCCGACGCCGTCCGCGAGGCGCGAGTCGGTGACGACGACGCCGTTGCCGCCCCACGCCGCGTAGCGCTCGAGGAGCGCGGCACCGTGATCGCGACCGAGTGCCGCCGCGTCGAGCACGAAGGGGAAGAGGTCGTGACCGGAGTCGCCCAGCGGCCGGCGGTGCGCGGGTGCGACGGCGGTCGGCTCGACCGGGCCGGTCTCGGCGAGGACGCCGCTCGAGGAGGCTCCGCGGGAGGCCGCGGGCGGGAGCGGGACGGCACTGTGACGGGGAGCCCGCACGGCGGCGCCGGTCCTGTCCCTGGGCACGCCACCACTCTCCCTGCGGCGGCTCGGGTCCCGCCAGGGGAGAGAGTATCCGAGCGCTGGAGCCGCCACTCCGCCGTGTCGCGCACGGTTCACCAGATCGTTACACGGGCGCTGCCGGCGGGGTCGACCCGCCCCGGCGCGCGGTGCGGCGGGCCCCTCCGTGTCGGCCGTCCGGACTAGATTCGCGACCATGGACTCCGCCGCCCCGACCCCCTCCGAGACCGGCCCGGTCGAGCCGACCGCCGTCGCACCCGCGCACCGCCGGCCGCTGGGCGACTCCGGTCACGACCTCTTCCCCTTCGTGCTC
>NZ_PSUG01000081.1:0-3986 GCF_002931755.1 Rathayibacter sp. AY2B3
CGACGCCCGAGTCGCCCGCCCCGCCGGCCCGTCCCCGCACCGACCGTCCCCGCCGGTCCCTCCTCCGCACCGCCCTGATCGTGGCGACCACCGCCCTGCTGGCCGTCCTGGTCGCGGCGGCGCTCCTGTTCCACGCGTCCGGCGGACGCTGGTTCATCGTGCAGACGCCCTCCATGGGCACGGCCGCCCCGGTCGGCACCCTCGTCCTCACCGAGCCGACGGCCCTCGAGGACGTCCGGGTCGGCGACGCGGTCAGCTTCCACCCCACCACCACGCCCGACGAGACCTACACCCACCGGGTCGTCGAGATCGCGGACGACGGCACGCTCCGCACCCGGGGCGACATCAACGGCGCCGTCGATCCGTGGGCCACCGGCCAGGACCAGCTCATCGGAGTCGTCACCACGGCGCTGCCGGTGCTCGGCTGGCTCGTGCGCGGCCTGCCGCTGCTGATCATCGGCGCCGTCCTCGTGCAGCTGCTCACCCGCTTCATCGCCTCGCCCACCCAGCGGGCGTCGATGCGGATCCTCGGCCTCTCGCTCGTCGCGTCCGTCACCGTCTTCGTGCTGCGACCGCTCGTCGGCATCGTCGTCCTCGAGGCCACGGTCGACAGCGGCACGACGAACGCCACGCTCGTCTCGACGGGCGTCCTCCCCATCCGCGTGAGCGCCGAGGGCGCCGACCCGGTCGACCTGGTCTCCGGACAGGTCGGCCGCCTGCGGATCCCGGCGCACGACGGAGACGCCTACGCGCTCTCCTCCGCTCTGCACCTGCCGTTCTGGGGCTGGGTCCTCTTCGTCCTGCTCTGCGCGATCCCGGTGCTCTACACGGTCTTCGTCGGCCTCCCCGGCGAGCCGGAGCGGACCGCCGAGCGAGGCCGCCGCGCCGCCCGCGAGGAGGAGACGGCATGAGCCGGCACCGCCTCTCCGCCGCCTCGCCGGCCGCGCGGCTGCGCACCCTCCTCGCCCGGCCACGGGCGGTCGCCGCCGCCCTCGCCGCCGCCGCCCTGACCGCCGTGCTGCTCACCGCCCCCGCCACCTCGGGCGCGTACACCGCATCGATCGTGAACTCGACAAACACAGTCGGCAGCGCCGCCGCGTTCTTCACCTGCGACGGCGCCCTCGCCGCCGACCGCGGAGCCGCGCTCTTCGCCTACACGCTCGCGCAGCCGAGCGGATCGACGACCGCGCCCGACACGGACTCCGGCCAGTACCCGGGCACCTACCGCTCCACCAGCCTCTTCCCGACCGCGATGGTCAGCTCCGCCGCGACGCCCAAGGCCTGCCCGCGCGACGCGGGCGGCTCCTGGACGCCGAACGGCACCAACCAGTACCTGAGCACGCCGCTGGAGCTCAGGAACCCCGGCACCTTCAGTACCGAGATCTGGTTCAAGACCACGAACGCCGGCGGCAAGCTCTTCAGCTTCAGCGCGGGAGCCACCGCTCCCGGTGGCCAGTACGACCGCCACACCTACATCGGCGCCGACGGCAAGCTCGTCTTCGGCGTCTACAACGGCGCCGCGCAGACGATCACGAGCCCCCGCGCCGTCAACGACGGGCTCTGGCACCACGTCGTCTCCACGCTCTCGCCGACGGCGGGCGTCGCGCTGTGGGTCGACGGTGTGAAGGTCGCCTCCAACAGCAGCTACCGCACGGCCGAGAACACGACGGGCACCTGGAAGATCGGGTACGACAGCCTCGGCGGCCAGTGGCCGAACGTCGGCTCGTCGTACTTCGGCGGGAGCCTGCGCTACGCCGCGGTGTACTCGACGGTCCTCACGCCGGAGCAGATCCAGACGCACTTCGCGGCAGGTCGCTGAGCGAACGGCCCGGTCGGCGGCTCCTCCGCAGCCCTAGGGTGAGCGGATGAGCACCCCCGCCCTCTCGCGCCGCGCCCGCTTCCACCAGCGCTTCCTCGTCGAGGAGCGCGTGATGGCCCCGGAGGCGCGCCGCGGCCTCGACCGGGTCGGCTCCGTCCTGATCGGCGTCGGCGTCGTCCTCTTCGCGGCGTTCACCGCGCAGGTCGCGAGCGGCACCGGTCTCACCGTCCTCGACCCGGTCGTGGCCGAGTGGTTCCGAGAGAAGCGCTCCGCCGAGGGCACGGTCGTGATGGACGCGCTCGCCACCGTCTTCGGGCCGGTCTACCTGCCGGTCATCATCCTGGCCGTGCTCGTGCTCTGGTTCGTGCTCGCGCGGCATCTCTGGCGGCCGATCCTCCTGGCTGGCGGCATGCTCGTGGGGATGCTCAGCGTGCAGCTGGCCGCGCACCTCGTGATGCGGATGCGCCCGCCGGTCGAGTACATGCTGCTCGGGCCCGACGGCACCTTCTCGTTCCCCTCCGGCCACGTCACCGGCGTGAGCGACTTCTTCCTGATCACCACGTTCCTGCTCGCCTCCCGTCGCTCCTCCCGGAGCTGGATGATCGGCGGGTTCGCGCTCTCGCTCGGGATGATCGCCGGCCAGATCGTCGCCCGGCTCTACCTCGGCTACCACTGGCTGACCGACACGCTCGCCTCGGTGTCGCTCGCCCTGATCGTCCTCGGCTCGGTGATCGTGATCGACACCCGCCGGACCGCGGTCGTGCGCAGCGGCGCGGACTGATCGGAGCGGCGGCTCCGCGTGGGTCGAGGCACGGATCCGCACTCGTCACGGCCGCACGACGGAGGCGGGCCGACCCGAGGGGGTCGACCCGCCGAGAGGAGGAGCCGTGCTGTGCGGGGAGGGGCTAGCCGCGGGAGCTGGCGGTGTTGTCGATCGCGAAATACCGGTCGCTGACGTCGCGATTGTTCTCGGCGTTCGAGTCGACGGCGCCCGACGACCCCACCATGATGCGCGACCGCGACCGCAACGAGAGCGAGCCGTACTTCGGGAAGCCCACACCCGACGGGTTCGACGGACGATCCCGGAGCTGGGCCTTGTAGGTCAGGTTGAAGACCTCTCCCGGAGCGAGCGGCTTCTCCACGCGCTGGGACCACCACTTGATGTTGACCGAGACGTTGGGATCCTCCTCGAGTTTGGTGGTCGCGCTGGTGTCGATGCCGAGGTCGGTCAGCGGGATCGAGGCGGGGTTCTCCTGCACCGCGAGCGAGTCCCAGTAGCCGGCGAACGCCAGGCCGAAGCCGATGACGGAGCCGGCGGGCACCGTGTCGGGCCCGTTGTTGCGGTAGGTCGTGACGAACGTCAGGTCCCGGTAGCCCTTGTACATCGGATTGCCGTTAAAGGTCCCGCCGCCCGAGACCGCACCGTCGGGGGCCTCGGTCGGGCGCCGCACCGTCGTCGCCAGGTCGACCTGCGGGTCGGTCGGGACGGTCGACGCCGCCGCGAGCGGGGCGGCGATCGTGGCCGCCACGACCGGCGCGGCCCAGACGGCTCCGCGGACGATCGTCCGGCGGGAGGTCGCCTCGCGCGCAGCCCCGGACAGGGCGTCCGTCGATGTCTCGTCGAGCTGAGGGGTGTGTGACATGGATGTCTCCTAGAGGACGGTGGTCCGTCCGGTTCGCGGTGTCGTGTCGGCGCCGGCGATGCGGCGACGCAGACGAGGGCTCCGTCCGGCCGCCCGGGAGGGCGACCGGCCCGCCTGCGCGTGTCGGGTTCTTCTCCGCAGCCGACGGGTGGATCTGACCGATCGTCACCGAGAGGCGGCGTCAGATCGAGGGCGCGGCGGCGATCGGACGGATTCTCGTCACGAGCGGTCGCATTGTCGTCCGTTCGGCGCGGATAACACGGGTGTGGTTGTGTACGGAGGACGGGTCGAAGGCCGACAGGGGAGGGGTGGGCGCATGCTGCGGAGCGACCCGGTGGTGCTCGAGCGGAGAGTGGGCCTCGGGGGTGCGAGCGCGGCCGCCTGGCTCGGCGGGCGCGGCTTCGCCACCGCACCGTCCGCCCGCGGCTTCCGGCTGGTGGCGGACGCCTACCGGGCGCCGGACCTCGCCCTCGCGCGCATCCTCCGCGGACCGGGGGAGACGAGCTGGGGCGGGTCGCGCTCGC
>NZ_PSUG01000082.1:0-2065 GCF_002931755.1 Rathayibacter sp. AY2B3
CAGAGTGACCAGAGTGGTATTTCAACAATGACTCCACGAACACTAGCGTGCCCGCTTCACAGTCTCCCACCTATCCTACACAAGCCACACCGAACACCAATACCAAACTATAGTAAAGGTCACGGGGTCTTTCCGTCCTGCTGCGCGTAACGAGCATCTTTACTCGTAATGCAATTTCGCCGAGTTCGCGGTTGAGACAGCTGGGAAGTCGTTACGCCATTCGTGCAGGTCGGAACTTACCCGACAAGGAATTTCGCTACCTTAGGATGGTTATAGTTACCACCGCCGTTTACTGGGGCTTAAATTCTCAGCTTCGCCTTGCGGCTAACCGTTCCTCTTAACCTTCCAGCACCGGGCAGGCGTCAGTCCGTATACATCGTCTTGCGACTTAGCACGGACCTGTGTTTTTAGTAAACAGTCGCTTCCCACTGGTCTCTGCGGCCATCGAACGCTCCCGGAGCAAGTCCGTTCACGCCTCAGGCCCCCCTTCTCCCGAAGTTACGGGGGCATTTTGCCGAGTTCCTTAACCACGATTCTCTCGATCTCCTTAGTATTCTCTACCTGACCACCTGAGTCGGTTTGGGGTACGGGCAGCTAGAACCTCGCGTCGATGCTTTTCTTGGCAGCATAGGATCACCGATTTCGACTTGCGTCTACCCATCAGATCTCAGGCTGTGTGAACGACGGATTTGCCTATCGTTCGCCCTACATCCTTAGACCGGGACAACCATCGCCCGGCTCGGCTACCTTCCTGCGTCACACCTGTTAATACGCTAAACGCACCAGCACGGGGTCGTACGCTAGGCCCAACGCTTCACCCCGAAGGGATCCATCAAAGGGATTCAGATACTTAGCACTACTGGATTGTCTTGGGCGGTTCTTCGCCGGTACGGGAATATCAACCCGTTGTCCATCGACTACGCCTGTCGGCCTCGCCTTAGGTCCCGACTTACCCAGGGAAGATTAGCTTGACCCTGGAACCCTTGGTCTTCCGGAGGACGGGTTTCTCACCCGTCTTTCGCTACTCATGCCTGCATTCTCACTCGTGTGGCATCCACGGCTGGTTCACACCGCCGCTTCACTCGCCACACGACGCTCTCCTACCCATCAACACGGCTGGACCACGAAGGCCTACCACTAATGTCAATGCCACAACTTCGGTGGCGTGCTTGAGCCCCGTTACATTGTCGGCGCGGAATCACTTGACCAGTGAGCTATTACGCACTCTTTCAAGGGTGGCTGCTTCTAAGCCAACCTCCTGGTTGTCTGTGCAACTCCACATCCTTTCCCACTTAGCACGCGCTTAGGGACCTTAGTTGGTGGTCTGGGTTGTTTCCCTCTCGACTATGAAGCTTATCCCCCACAGTCTCACTGCTGCGCTCTCACTTACCGGCATTCGGAGTTTGGCTGACGTCAGTAAGCTTTTGGGCCCCATCGGCCATCCAGTAGCTCTACCTCCGGCAAGAAACACGCAACGCTGCACCTAAATGCATTTCGGAGAGAACCAGCTATCACGAAGTTTGATTGGCCTTTCACCCCTATCCACAGCTCATCCCCTCCATTTTCAACTGAAGTGGGTTCGGTCCTCCACGACGTCTTACCGTCGCTTCAACCTGGCCATGGATAGATCACTTCGCTTCGGGTCTAGACCCTGCGACTGAATCGCCCTATTCGGACTCGCTTTCGCTACGGCTGCCCCACACGGGTTAACCTCGCCACAGAGCACTAACTCGCAGGCTCATTCTTCAAAAGGCACGCCGTCACCCCTACAAGGAGGCTCCGACGGTTTGTAAGCAAACGGTTTCAGGTACTATTTCACTCCCCTCCCGGGGTACTTTTCACCTTTCCCTCACGGTACTTGTCCGCTATCGGTCATCTGGGAGTATTTAGGCTTATCAGGTGGTCCTGACAGATTCACACGGGATTTCTCGGGCCCCGTGCTACTTGGGATACTCTTCACGCCATAACACCATTTCGACTACGGGGCTCGCACCCGCTCTGGCCAGGCGTTCAAACCTGTTCGTCTATGATGCGCTGTAACGTTCACCGGCCGGCAGACCGGAAC
>NZ_PSUG01000082.1:2165-3865 GCF_002931755.1 Rathayibacter sp. AY2B3
CCCGACTCCACCGCCCCGACGCGTTCCCAACCCGAAGGCTGTACTGACGCGAGACGATCTCACCGAGCACCTAGTTCAATGTTCCACCCATGAGCTACCAGCAAAGACATTCGCTTTGATCTGGCGCCTGGAACACCCTGCGGTGTCCAGATGCTCCTTAGAAAGGAGGTGATCCAGCCGCACCTTCCGGTACGGCTACCTTGTTACGACTTAGTCCTAATCACCGATCCCACCTTCGACAGCTCCCTCCTTGCGGTTAGGCCACTGGCTTCGGGTGTTACCGACTTTCATGACTTGACGGGCGGTGTGTACAAGGCCCGGGAACGTATTCACCGCAGCGTTGCTGATCTGCGATTACTAGCGACTCCGACTTCATGAGGTCGAGTTGCAGACCTCAATCCGAACTGAGACCGGCTTTTTGGGATTCGCTCCACCTTACGGTATCGCAGCCCTTTGTACCGGCCATTGTAGCATGCGTGAAGCCCAAGACATAAGGGGCATGATGATTTGACGTCATCCCCACCTTCCTCCGAGTTGACCCCGGCAGTCTCCTATGAGTTCCCACCATGACGTGCTGGCAACATAGAACGAGGGTTGCGCTCGTTGCGGGACTTAACCCAACATCTCACGACACGAGCTGACGACAACCATGCACCACCTGTATACCGACCTTGCGGGGCAACCATTTCTGGAAGTTTCCGGTATATGTCAAGCCTTGGTAAGGTTCTTCGCGTTGCATCGAATTAATCCGCATGCTCCGCCGCTTGTGCGGGCCCCCGTCAATTCCTTTGAGTTTTAGCCTTGCGGCCGTACTCCCCAGGCGGGGAACTTAATGCGTTAGCTGCGACACGGAGACCGTGGAAAGGTCCCCACATCTAGTTCCCAACGTTTACGGCGTGGACTACCAGGGTATCTAATCCTGTTCGCTCCCCACGCTTTCGCTCCTCAGCGTCAGTAACGGCCCAGAGAACTGCCTTCGCCATCGGTGTTCCTCCTGATATCTGCGCATTCCACCGCTACACCAGGAATTCCATTCTCCCCTACCGCACTCTAGTCTGCCCGTACCCACTGCAGGCCCGAGGTTGAGCCTCGGGTTTTCACAGCAGACGCGACAAACCGCCTACGAGCTCTTTACGCCCAATAATTCCGGACAACGCTTGCACCCTACGTATTACCGCGGCTGCTGGCACGTAGTTAGCCGGTGCTTTTTCTGCAGGTACCGTCAAGCCGAAGCCCTTCTTCCCTACTAAAAGAGGTTTACAACCCGAAGGCCGTCATCCCCCACGCGGCGTTGCTGCATCAGGCTTTCGCCCATTGTGCAATATTCCCCACTGCTGCCTCCCGTAGGAGTCTGGGCCGTGTCTCAGTCCCAGTGTGGCCGGTCACCCTCTCAGGCCGGCTACCCGTCGTCGCCTTGGTGAGCCATTACCTCACCAACTAGCTGATAGGCCGCGAGTCCATCCTTGACCGAAAAACTTTCCACCCGCACCCGATGCCGGGGCAGGTCGTATCCGGTATTAGACGCCGTTTCCAGCGCTTATCCCAGAGTCAAGGGCAGGTTACTCACGTGTTACTCACCCGTTCGCCACTAATCCACCCAGCAAGCTGGGCTTCATCGTTCGACTTGCATGTGTTAAGCACGCCGCCAGCGTTCGTCCTGAGCCAGGATCAAACTCTCCGTAAAAAAATTACGACCTCCC
>NZ_PSUG01000083.1:0-3803 GCF_002931755.1 Rathayibacter sp. AY2B3
CGGTCGACGTCGGGGAGGAAGAGCTTCTCGACCTTGGCGGGCGGGAAGGGGGTGTCGAAGCCGGCGACCCGGAGGACCGGCGCCTCCAGCGAGAAGAAGGCGCGCTCGGTGACGGTCGCCGCGATCTCGGAGCCGAGGCTCACGTTGGCGGACGCCTCCTGCGCGACGACGAGCCGGCCGGTCCTGCGGACCGAGGCGAGCAGCGGCTCCCAGTCGATCGGGGAGAGCGAGCGCAGGTCGACGACCTCGACGCTCGTGCCCTCCTCGCCCGCGAGCTCGGCGGCCTGGAGGAGGACGGCGACCATCGGGCCCCAGCCGACCAGCGTGACCTCGGTGCCCGGGCGGACGACGCGGCTGGCGTGCAGCGGCGCGGCGGATCCGCTGAGGTCGACGTCGCCCTTGGGCCAGTAGCGGCTCTTGGGCTCGAAGAACATCACGGGGTCGTCCGAGGCGATGGCCTCCTGGATCATCCAGTAGGCGTCGTTCGGGGTCGACGGGCTGACCGCGCGCAGGCCCGCGGTGTGCGCGAAGTACGCCTCGTTGCTCTCCTGGTGGTGCTCGACCGCTCCGATGTGCCCGCCGTAGGGCACGCGGATGACGACGGGCATGGTGATCGCGCCCTCGTGGCGGTTGGTCATCTTGGCCAGCTGCGAGGTGATCTGGTCGAACGCCGGGTAGATGAACCCGTCGAACTGGATCTCGCAGACCGGGCGGAACCCGCGCATCGCGAGACCGATCGCGGTGCCGACGATGCCGGACTCGGCGAGCGGCGTGTCGAGCACGCGCTTCGCCCCGAACTCGGCGTGCAGGCCCTCGGTGATGCGGAAGACGCCGCCCAGGGGGCCGATGTCCTCGCCCATCAGCAGGACGCGGTCGTCCTGCGTCATCGCGCGGCGGAGGCCGGCGTTGAGCGCCTTGGCCATGGACATGGACTCGAGCTGCGACCCGGTGAGGGGCGGCTGCGCGGCCGTCGTGCTGGTGTCGATCGTCATCACTCGCCTCCGAACGATTCTTCGTAGCGCTGCAGCCACGCCTTCTGCTCCTCGACGAGCACGTGCGGCTCCGAGTAGACGTGGTCGAACATGACGCCCGTGGGCGGGACCTCGAGGGCGAGGAGGCGGGCTCGGATGTCCGACGCGAAGTCCTTCGCCTCCTCGTCGACCTCGTCGAAGAAGGACTGCTCCACGCCCTCGCTCCGCAGGTATGCGGCGAAGCGGGTGATCGGGTCCTTCGCGACCCACGAGGCGAGCTCGTCGTCGGTGCGGTACTTCGTCGGGTCGTCGCTCGAGGTGTGCGCGCCGATCCGGTAGGTCAGCGCCTCGATGAACTGGGGGCCTCCGCCGGAGCGGGCGTCCTGCAGGTGCTTCGCGGTGACGGCGTAGCTCGCGAGCACGTCGTTGCCGTCGATCTGCACGCCGGGGATGCCGAAGCCGGAGGAGCGGAGGTAGAGGGGGCTGCGCGACTGCGTGGCCACGGGGACCGAGATCGCGTAGTGGTTGTTCTGGAGGAAGAAGACCTCGGGGGCCTGGTAGCTCGCGGCGAAGACCATCGCCTCGCTGACGTCGCCCTGGCTGGAGGCGCCGTCGCCGAAGTAGACCACGACGGCCGCGTCCTTCTCGGGGTCGCCCGTGCCGGTCGCTCCGTCGAGGGTGAGGCCCATCGCGTAGCCGGTCGCGTGCAGGGCCTGCGAGCCGAGCACCAGCGTGTAGAGGTGGAAGTTCCCGTTCGTCGGATCGGTCGGGTCCCAGCCGCCGTGCGTCGTGCCGCGCAGGAGCGCGAGGACGCCGAGCAGGTCGATGCCGCGGATCTTGCCGACGACGTGCTCGCGGTAGGAGGGGAACACGTGGTCCTGCGGGCGCATCGCGAACGCGGAGCCGACCTGCGCCGCCTCCTGGCCGTGGCTCGGGACCCACAGTCCGAGCTGGCCCTGGCGCTGCAGGTTCGCGGCCTCGGTGTCGAACCGGCGGACCACCGCCATCTCGCGGTAGAAGGAGCGGTGCTGCGCCTCGTCCACCTCGTCGAGGTAGGAGGCGTACGGCTCGGCCGCAGGGGTCGGCGAGAACCGCCCGTCCGCGGAGAGGAACTGGACAGTCGGCGACTCCGTGCTGGTGGCTACCACCCGACTAACCTATCCGTCTCGCGGGGTGGCCCTCGGGGAGGGAAGCCACAATCTCGGCCGCCGCGCTGAGGAGCTTGTCGACAGAGCGCGCCTCGCCGACGGAGACGCGGATCCCCTCCGGCGGGAACGCGCGGACCACGACCCCGGCGCGCTCGAAGACCTCGGCGGCGCGCGCCGTGTCCTCGCGGGTGTCGAACCAGAGGAAGTTCGCCTGCGACTCCGGGATCGTCCAGCCCTGGTCGAGGAGCGCCCGCCAGAGGTCGTCGCGGAGGCGGGTGATGCGGTGGACGCGCTCGAGGAGCTCCTCGCGGTGCTCGAGGGAGGCGACCGCCGCGGTCTCGGCGAACCGGGTGACCGAGAGCGGGATGGCGGTGGAGCGGGCGGCGTCGAGGATCCGCGTGTGGCCGATCGCGTAGCCGACGCGGAGGCCGGCGAGGCCGTACGCCTTGGAGAAGGTGCGGGCGATCACGAGGTTCGGGTAGCGGCCGAGCAGGCGGGTGCCGTCCACGGCCCGCTCGTCGTCGACGAATTCGGCGTAGGCCTCGTCGAGGAGCACGAGGACGTCTCCCGGGACGCGCTCGAGGAGCGCCTCGACGTCGTCGGCGGTGGCGACCGTGCCGGTGGGGTTGTTCGGGCTGCAGACGATCAGCAGGCGGGTGCGCTCCGTGACGGCCTGCGCCATGGCGTCGAGGTCGTGGGTGTCGTCGGCGCGCAGCGGCACGCGCACGCTGGTGGCGCCCGCGGTCGTGACGAGCGAGGGGTAGGCCTCGAACGAGCGCCAGGCGTGGACGACCTCGTCGCCCGGGCCCGCCGCCGCGGTGATGAGCTGGGCGATGACCGCGACGGAGCCGGCTCCGACGATCACCTCCTCGATCGGGACGCCGTACTCCGCGGCGAGCGCCGTGCGCAGGGCTGTCGCGGCCGCGTCCGGGTACCGGTTGAAGTCGTCCACCTCGCGGACCCGCGCGAGCACGGAGGGCAGCGGGTCGAACGGGTTCTCGTTGGAGGAGAGCTTGAAGGCGTCGGCGGCGGCCGCGCGGCCCTGCTTGTAGGCGGGGAGCGCCAGGATCTCGGGGCGGAGGCGGACGGGAGGCTCCTGCTGGTCGGTCACCCGCCCCATGCTAGGCGGCGCGGCGGTGGACGCCCCGCCGTCCCGCGCGCGCCGCCCCCGCCCTCGAGTGGTGCTCGGCGAGCCCCCTTCCCCGCGGTCGAGCGCCGCCGGTGCGGCCCGGAGGTGCGGCCGACCCGGGTCTCGGATGCACGAACCGCCCCACTGACCGGCACCCACGGCGGCCGTCCCCCGATTAGGGTGCAGTGATGCGGAGTCGAGGGCGAGCCGAGCGGCGCGGGGGTGCGCGCCCGCTCCTCCGGGGCGCCACGGCCGCGATCGCCCTGCTCGTCGCCGCCGGCGCGCTCACCGGGTGCACGCCCGCCGCGGAGGGCACGCAGGCGACCCCGACGCTCCGGGAGACGTCCATCGACGTGGCCGCTCCCCCGGCCTACACCGCCGCGCGCGAGGCCGGTCTCGCGCTGCGGGACGACTCGCTCGCGCTCCTCACCGCGACCGACGGCACCGTCGCGGGCGCGGCCCGCACCGATCTGCTGGTGGCGATCGGTGCCCTCAACGCAGCGCTCGAGGGAGTCTCGGCCGACGCGATCACCACCGCGACGACCGCGGCCGGGG
>NZ_PSUG01000084.1:0-3045 GCF_002931755.1 Rathayibacter sp. AY2B3
CCCCTCCGCCCCCGCCCCTCCGCGAGATGCCACTTCGGTACGCGACACGCCGGTGCAGGCGGACCGAAGCGGCATCTCGCCCAGGCTCCCGGGCTCCCGGCGGGCGGCCCCGGCACGGCAGAATGGGACGCGATGACCTCCACACCCCCTCCGCTCGGCCTGCTCCTCGACGTCGACGGGCCCATCGCGAGCCCCGTCACGCGCACGATCTCGATCCCCGAGATCGCCGACGACCTCGTCGCCCTGGCCAACGCCGGCATCCCGATCGTGTTCAACACGGGCCGCTCCGACGCGTTCCTGCGCGAGCGGGTCCTGCCCGCGCTCCTCGAGCGCGGCGTCTCGGCCGAGGCGCGCATCGTGTGCGTCTGCGAGAAGGGCGCCGTCTGGTTCACCGTCGACTACCGCGGCACCTCGGAGCCGATCGTCGACGAGTCGCTCGCGATCCCCGAGCCGGTTGCCCGCGACCTCGAGCGGATGATCCGCTCCGACTACGACGACCTGGTCTTCTTCGACGAGACCAAGCGCGCCATGGTCTCCGCCGAGCAGCTGGTCGACCTGCCGAGCGAGGACTACCTCGAGCGCCAGCTCGTCTTCGACGCCGACGCCCTGCAGATCATGACCGCCGCGGGCCTCGGAGTCGAGCGCCGCGGCATCCGGTACCCGAACGAGGAGGGGACGGTCGACTTCCGCATCGACCCGACCGTCATCTCGACCGACATCGAATCGAACCGGCTCGGCAAGGACCTCGGCGCCCAGCGCGCCGTGGAGCTGCTCGGAGCGACCGGCGCGATCCCGCAGCGCTGGCGCACGGTCGGCGACTCCCGGAGCGACTACGCGATGGCCGACTGGCTGTTCGAGCACGCCTACGACGTCGCCCACGTCGACGTGCGGCCCGCCGAGGGCGTGCCCGAGAAGCCCTACCCGGTCCTCGTCGTCGACGGAGCCGTGAACGACGCGGCCGGCGCCGCCGTGCTCCGCCGCTGGACCGAGCTCGTCGCCGACGAGACGACGCCCGAGGTCGGCGGCGCGATCTCGCTCCACTCGCGCGGCTGATCCGCCACCCCTCGCCGTCCCGCCGCGGGCCCGTTAGCGTTCGAGCATGAGAATCGCAGTCACCGGTGGATCCGGCAAGCTCGGCCGCCACGTCGTCACCCGCCTCCGCGCCTCCGGGCACGAGGTCTTCAACCTGGACCGGGCGGGGGACCGCGGCGCGGGCTTCGTCCGCATCGACATCGCCGACTACGGCCAGGTCGTGGACGCGCTGCAGTCGGTGAACGACCAGTACGACGGGATCGACGCGCTCGTGCACCTCGCCGCGATCCCCGCGCCGGGCCTCGTGCCCGACGTCGCCACGTTCCACAACAACATGATCGCGACGTTCAACGCGTTCCACGGAGCGATCCGGGCCGGCATCCGCAACGTCGTCTACGCCTCCAGCGAGACGGTGCTGGGCCTGCCCTTCGACGTCCCGCCGCCCTACATCCCGGTCGACGAGCAGTACCCGGCGCGCCCGGAGTCGGTCTACTCGCTCACCAAGCACCTCGAGGAGCAGATGGCGATCGAGCTGTGCCGCTGGCACCCTGACCTGAAGATAACGGGGCTGCGCTTCTCGAACGTCATGGACGAGGCCGACTACGCCGAGTTCCCGTCGTTCGACTCCGACGCGCTGCTGCGCAAGTGGAACCTCTGGGGCTACATCGACGGACGCGACGGGGCACAGGCCGTCGAGAAGGCGCTGCTCGCCGAGACGACCGGGTTCGACCGCTTCATCATCGCCGCGGCCGACACCGTGATGACGCGCCCCAACGCCGAGCTGGTGGCCGAGGTGTTCCCCGGCGTCGAGCTGCGCGGCGACCTCGGGACCACCGACACCCTGCTCTCGATCGACCACGCCCGCGAGGTCCTCGGCTACGCCCCCGAGCACTCCTGGCGCGACTCGCAGCAGGCCTGACCCGCTGGCCCCGCGCCGTTCGTGCACGGCTCGGCCCGCAGCCCCACGCACGAGCGCGCCCGGTCCGCAGGATGCCTGCGGGCCGGGCGCGCTCCGTGGGGCCGAGGATCAGCTCGGGATGTAGTTGAAGGTGTCGGGGTCGGGGCCGGTGCGGTGGCCGCGGTCGAGCGCCGTGATGTCGGTCATCGCCTCGTCGTCGAGCTCGAAGTCGAAGAGGGCGAAGTTCTCCTCCACGCGCTTGCGGGTGACCGACTTCGGGAAGACGATGTCGCCGCGCTGGATGTGCCAGCGGAGGACGACCTGCGCCGGGCTGCGGTCGACGTTGCGCGCGATGCGGGTGATGGTGTCGTCGTCGAGGACGAGTCCCTGCGCGATCGGCGACCAGGCCTCGGTCGCGATGCCGTGCTCGGTGCCGTAGGCGCGGAGCTCCTGCTGCACGAGGTAGGGGTGCACCTCGATCTGGTTCACGGCCGGGACGATGGTCGCCTCGGCGCGGAGCCGGTTGAGGTGGTTCGTCTGGAAGTTGGAGACGCCGATCGCCTTCGCCTTGCCGCTGCGGTAGATCTCCTCCATCGCCTTCCAGGTCTCCAGGTAGTCGCCCACGTTCGGGAGCGGCCAGTGGATGAGGAAGAGGTCGACGTAGTCGAACTGCAGCTCGCCGAGGGTGACGTCGATCGCGGCGAGAGCGTCCTCGCGGGCGTGGAAGCCGTTGTTGAGCTTGCTGGTCACGAAGACCTCGGAGCGGTCGAGGCCGGAGGCGCGGACGGCCTCGCCGACCCCCGCCTCGTTGCCGTACATCTCGGCGGTGTCGATGTGGCGGTAGCCGACCTCGAGGGCCGCCAGGGTCGCGTCCTTGGTCTCGGCCGGGTCGATCTGGAACACGCCGAAGCCCAGCTGCGGGATCTCCACGCCGTTGTTCAGGGTGATCGTGGGGACCGTTGCGGTGTCGTCGCTCATGAGCGAGTACGTCCTTTCGTCGGGGCGAGGGCGCAGTGGAGCCGCGCCGTCGTGCCTCCAGTCCATCGTCTACGGCTCCCAGCTTCAACCCCTTGCGAAGCCGCCGCCCTCTGAGGGAACCCCGGACCGTCGAGGGA
>NZ_PSUG01000085.1:0-2830 GCF_002931755.1 Rathayibacter sp. AY2B3
CCCTTGGCGACGAGGACCTTCTGACCCGACTTCGCCGCGGCCTGGCTGAACAGCGAGGCGGGGCGGGCGTGGAGGCCCTTCGACGATGCAACCTGCACGACAGGAACGAGCACCCATGACGCTGTCCACTCCTCAGACCGCCTACGCCTCCGCCAAGCTCCAGGGCACCGGAGTCGGACGCGGGCTGGCCCTCGGGCCGGTCCTGCGCATGCCGGAGCCGCTGCCCGAGCCCGAGGACACCGCCAGCACCCGCAGCGTCGCCCAGGAGGAGGAGCGCGCCGTCTCGTCGCTCTCCGCGACCGCCGCGACCATCCGTCACCGCGGCGAGCGGGCCGGCGGCTCGGCGAAGGACGTCCTCGACGCCCAGGCCCTGATGGCCGAGGACCCGTCCCTCGCGGACGACGTCAAGGCGCGGATCGCCGGGGGCAAGACCGCGGAGCGCGCCGTGCACGAGGCCTTCGCCGGCTTCCGCGACCTGCTCGTGGCGATGGGCGGCTACATGGCCGAGCGCGCGACCGACCTCGACGACGTCTCGCATCGCGTCGTGGAGCACCTGCGCGTCGTCTCCGATCCAGGCGTCCCCGCGTCGGACCAGCTCTTCGTGCTCGTCGCCCGCGACCTCGCCCCGGCCGACACGGCGCTGCTCGACCTCGAGAAGGTCCTCGGCCTGATCACCAGCGACGGGGGACCGACCTCGCACACGGCGATCCTCGCCCGGGAGAAGTCGATCACCGCCATCGTCGGCACCACCGGCGCCCTCGACCTGCGGGACGGCCAGCTCGTCATCCTCGACGCGACCTCCGGCGTCGTGACGGTGAACCCCTCCGACGCCGAGATCGGCGCCGCGAAGTCCTCGATCGCCGAGCGCGCCGAGGTGCTCGCCGCGCCGGTCGTCCCGGGCGGGCTGGCCGACGGCCACGCCGTGCCGCTGCGCGCGAACCTCGGGTCGGCCGACGGCGCTGCGAACGCGGTCGAGCTCGGCGCCGAGGGAGTGGGACTGTTCCGCACCGAGTTCCTCTTCCTCGACGCGAAGGAGGCGCCCTCGGTCGCCGAGCAGGCGGAGCAGTACACGCGCCTGCTCGCCGCGTTCCCCGGCCGCAAGGTCGTCGTCCGCGCGCTCGACGCCGGCGCCGACAAGCCGCTGAGCTTCCTCAACGACGACCACGAGGAGAACCCTGCCCTCGGACTCCGCGGACTGCGCGCACTCCGCGCCAGCGAGCAGATCCTCCGCGACCAGCTCACCGCGCTCGCTCAGGCCGACGCCGCCACCGACGCCGACCTCTGGGTCATGGCGCCGATGGTCGCGACCGTGGACGAGACCCGCTACTTCACCTCGATGGCGCGGGAGCTCGGCATCCGCACCGCCGGCGTGATGGTGGAGGTCCCCTCCTCCGCCCTGCTCGCCGACCGGATCCTCGGAGTCGCGGACTTCGCCTCGATCGGCACCAACGACCTGACCCAGTACACGCTCGCCGCCGACCGCATGCTCGGCACGGTCTCGGCGTTCCAGGACCCGTGGCACCCGGCCGTGCTCCGCCTCGTCGGCGAGGTCGGCCGCGCGGGGGCGGCGTCGGCCTGAGCGAGCGCGGTGAGCTGGTCGCGGAGGATCTGCTCGCTGGCGCGGAGTGCGCGCAGTCCGCGGAGTCCGAGGGCAGGGTTCTCCTCGTGGTCGTCGTTGAGGAAGCTCAGCGGTTTGTCGGCGGCCGCGTCGAGCGCGCGGACGACCACCTTGCGGCCCGGGAACGCGGCGAGCAGGCGCGTGTACTGCTCCGCCTGCTCGGCGACCGAGGGCGCCTCCTTCGCGTCGAGGAAGAGGAACTCGGTGCGGAACAGTCCCACTCCCTCGGCGCCGAGCTCGACCGCGTTCGCAGCGCCGTCGGCCGACCCGAGGTTCGCGAGCAGCGGCACGGCGTGGCCGTCGGCCAGCGCGCCGGGGACGACCGGCGCGGCGAGCATCTCGGCGCGCTCGGCGATCGAGGACTTCGCGGCGCCGATCTCGGCGTCGGAGGGGTTCACCGTCACGACGCCGGAGGTCGCGTCGAGGATGACGAGCTGGCCGTCCCGCAGGTCGAGGGCGCCGGTGGTGCCGACGATGGCGGTGATCGACTTCTCCCGGGCGAGGATCGCCGTGTGCGAGGTCGGTCCCCCGTCGCTGGTGATCAGGCCGAGGACCTTCTCGAGGTCGAGCAGCGCCGTGTCGGCCGGGGCGAGGTCGCGGGCGACGGGCACGAAGGGCTCGTCCGACTCGGGGACGCCGGGAGCGGCGACGCCGCGCAGGTGCGCCACGACGCGCTGCGAGACGTCGTCGAGGTCGGTCGCGCGCTCGGCCATGTAGCCGCCCATCGCCACGAGCAGGTCGCGGAAGCCGGCGAAGGCCTCGTGCACGGCGCGCTCCGCGGTCTTGCCCCCGGCGATCCGCGCCTTGACGTCGTCCGCGAGGGACGGGTCCTCGGCCATCAGGGCCTGGGCGTCGAGGACGTCCTTCGCCGAGCCGCCGGCCCGCTCGCCGCGGTGACGGATGGTCGCGGCGGTCGCGGAGAGCGACGAGACGGCGCGCTCCTCCTCCTGGGCGACGCTGCGGGTGCTGGCGGTGTCCTCGGGCTCGGGCAGCGGCTCCGGCATGCGCAGGACCGGCCCGAGGGCCAGCCCGCGTCCGACTCCGGTGCCCTGGAGCTTGGCGGAGGCGTAGGCGGTCTGAGGAGTGGACAGCGTCATGGGTGCTCGTTCCTGTCGTGCAGGTTGCATCGTCGAAGGGCCTCCACGCCCGCCCCGCCTCGCTGTTCAGCCAGGCCGCGGCGAAGTCGGGTCAGAAGGTCCTCGTCGCCAAGGG
>NZ_PSUG01000086.1:0-2535 GCF_002931755.1 Rathayibacter sp. AY2B3
GGAACGTCGAGGAGGATGGCTGTTATGCCAGTCGTCTTCGATGGAACCGTGTGGACGCACTACTCCCAGCTGCAACTCACAACCGGCGCTGCGTCGGTTGAGGATCCTCGTGATGCGTTCGACGGACAAGAGAATGGGCTGTGCGGAGCGAGTTTGCCCGGCGCCCTCTTCATGCGGACAGGTATCCACACCGGGTACGTACAGGTTCGAGTCAGCACGTTGGACACAGCGCCTGAGCTCGGCTTGTGGGAGGAGATCGTCGAGGCGAGCTTCCAGCCCGAAGGACCGGATGCGGTGCTTAGCGGATGGTCTGGGGACTCCGCCGCGTCGTTCCAGCTCACGGCGTCCGCCTATCGGGCCCGGTGGTGCGCTTCCGGCATGGAAGAGGGCCGGCGACAAGATGTCGCCGACGAAGCGCATCCGGCGCCTGACCGGTACGCGCTGTATCTGTGGCCGGCGCCTGCCTCGGCGGACGCGGTAGTGCGGCGAACCTCGGCAATTGCCGCGTACTGGCACAACGACGCCTCTCCGCGCAGCTAGCTTCACTAGGGCGATCGCTCGTTCGGTGAACGATCTCCAGCAGCGATGCGGGTGAGAGCGGCACACCTAGACTCCTGCGCATGACTGCTTCGTCATCCGTGGACGTGTCGCGGCGCCGACGTCGTCCGGCTCGTCGCCGCCTGTCCTTCTTCGGCGTCTTGGGTGAGCTGCTGATGACCGCAGGGGTGCTCGTTCTGCTGTTCCTCGCCTGGCAGCTGTGGTGGAACGATGCGGTGATCGCAGGGCGGCAGGAAGATCAAGCGGCCGAGCTGCGCCAGAGCTGGGGCGATGACGCGCCGTCCGCGGAGGCGCCGTCCGAGCCGACCGCTGAGCCGGCCGTCCCCGGTGACCCGGTGATCGCGCCGGTCGCAGCTCTGGACACCACGTTCGGCAACCTCTACATCCCCCGGTACGGCGAGGGGTGGGTGCGCACGATCGCTGAGGGCGTCGACGCGGAGAACGTGCTCGACGTGGGCAGCATCGGCCACTACCCGGGAACGCAGATGCCCGGCGAAATGGGGAACTTCGCGATCGCGGCGCACCGCTCCGCCGCCGGCGGAGGAATGCACCTCATCGATGAGCTGCAACTAGGTGACGCGATCTACATCGAGACCGCCGACGGCTGGTACACCTATCGGTTCCGGAACCTCGAATACGTGCAGCCCTCCGAAGTGCAGGTCATCGATCCGGTCCCCTGGACGAGCGACGTCGTTCCGACGGATCGTCTGATCACGATGACGAGCTGCAATCCGCTGCTGTCGACCGCGGAGCGGATCATCGCCTACGGCGTCTTCGAGTCGTGGCAGCCCCGCTCCGCAGGAGCGCCTGCCGAACTCGCTTCTTCCCTCGCGACCTGACTTCCGGCGTCGGCGCTGGCACCGCGACGAGGGCGGCGAGCCGGTTTCATGCTGCGGCAGACGTTTGCGGGTGGGGTGGACATGTACAGGACGAACCCGCTTTCGAAGGAGCCCGTCATGACTGCCGCCCCTGACCGAGACCCCCTGGACGTCCTGCTGGATGAGTCCAGCCCCCGCACATCGACAGTGACGAACGACGTCGCTGTCGAGCTGGCCGAGCTTCAGCAGCTCGCGGCGGCAGAGGCCCGCGTCAACCGTCACCGCTGGGCGCGTCCTGCGGTCGCCGGAGTGGCGTCGCTGGTACTGCTCGGTGGCATGGCGACCGCGGCCGCCGCGGCGACGGGCGCGTGGTCGCCGTGGGCGGAGACGCCGGACGCCTCGATCACCTATTCGCTGCCCAGCGGCGTCCAGTGTGAGGAGCGCATGGGAGACGTTCAAGGGACCGATCCGGCGGCCGTCGCCGTGGTCGAGAACTTCTACCAGACGACCGACGTCGACGCCCTCCTCAGCGACGGCGCGCTCGAGGCGACCATCGCGCAGCTGCGTACCGAGGACCGATCCTTCATCAACGCTGACGGATCCCGCACGCCGGCCGGCTACGGCACCGAGTTCTACAACGCCGACCGGGAGTACTCGACCGCCGTCGGGCGCATCATCAGCAACGCTCTCGACGCCGAACTTGCTGCGCAGGACGTCGCCGTCGACGCCGCGAACCTCAGCATCGCCGGCGAGGCCCACTGCCCCGGAGCGACCTGGTGACCCGCCAGAAGTCCGATGAGGCGGAGCGACTCAGTGAGGCTCTGCGCGTCGCCTCGCCCGACCTGCTCAAGTACCTGCAACGCCGCCTCCCTCTCGAGGACGCCGCCGACGCGCTCGGGGACGTCATGCTCACCGCATGGCGCCGTGTCGGCGCCCTCCCCCGCACCGCGGAGGAGTCGAGGATGTGGCTCTTCGGCATCGCCCGGAACGTCCTCTCGAACAGCACCCGCACTTCGAACAGACGAACCGACCTCTCCGGCCGGCTCCGCGGCGTCCTCGCGACCGCTCCCACCGAAGGACGCCCCGCCGACGAAGGAGTCGACGTGCGCGACGCGATCGCCAGGCTCGCGCCAGAACAGGCCGAGCTCGTCCGCCTCAT
>NZ_PSUG01000087.1:0-2361 GCF_002931755.1 Rathayibacter sp. AY2B3
CGGAGACTGCGGCCGAGGGCGGTGGCGGCGGCGAGGCCGACGAAGGAGGCGCCGACGTCCTGATCCTCGGCGCCTCCTTCGTCGGCCTCGCCGCCGCCACCGCCCTCGGCCGCAGTCTCCGCGACGTCCTCGTCGTCGACGGCGGACCTCCGCGCAACGCCCCCTCGCCCGGCGCCCACAACGTGCTGACGCGCGACGGCGTCCCTCCGACGGAGCTGGTGCGCCTGGCGCGCGCCGAGGCCGAGGGCTATGGGGCCCGGGTCGTCGCGGGCGAGGCCGTCCATGCCTCCGCAGGACCCGAGGGGGTGACCGCGACCCTCGCCGACGGCGCGGTCCTCCGCGCCCGCCGCCTCCTGCTCGCGACCGGCGTCCGCGACCTGCTGCCGGAGATCCCCGGGCTCCACGCCCGCTGGGGACGGGACGTCCTGCACTGCCCCTACTGCCACGGCTTCGAGGTGCGCGGCCGGCGGATCGGCGTGCTCGGCAGCTCGTTCGCCGGGCACCAGGCGCAGATGTTCCGGCAGCTCAGCGACCGGACGTCGATCCTGCTCCACGGCGCACCCGCGCCCGCCGGCGACGAGGCGGCGGCGCTGGCCGCCCGCGGGATCGCGCTCGTGCCGGGCCGCGTCGAGAGGGTCCTCGTCGAGGACGACCGCCTGGTCGGCGTCGTGATCGACGGTCGACGGCACGAGCTCGACGCGCTCGTCGTCGGCCCGCGGGTCGAGGCGCGGCTCCCCGAGGGGCTCGGCCTCGAGCTCGCCGACCACCCGTCGGGCGTCGCGCGGCACCTCGCCGTCGATCCGATGGGCCGGACCGGCGTCGCCGGGGTCTTCGCCGCGGGCTCTCTGGTCGAGCCGATGGCGCAGGTCGTCGCCTCGTCCGCCGACGGCCTGCGCGTGGGCGCGGCGATCAACTACGACCTGATCGAGGAGGAGATCGCCGACGCGCTGCGGGCCGCCTGACGCGCGCTCAGCGGCGGCGGTACTCCAGTTCCGGGCGGCCGGGGGAGCCGTAGCGGGGCGCGCGGTCCGCGACTCCGGAGTCGGCGAGGTGCTCGAGGTAGCGGCGGGCCGTCACCCGCGAGATGTCGAGGCGGGTGGCGAGCTCCGCCGCCGAGAGGCCGACCGGGCCCAGCAGCGCGGTGACGGCCTCGAGGGTCTGAGCCGAGAGCCCCTTGGCCAGGCCCGGCGCGTTGGAGGTGCGCAGCGCCGCGAAGGCCCCGTCCACCTCGTGCTGGCTGGCGACGTCGGCGCCGTGCATCCGCTCGCGGTACGACCGGTAGCTGGCGAGCCTGGCGGCGAACGCGCTGAAGACGAACGGCTTGATCAGGTACTGCACGATCCCGGCGGCGACGGAGGCGCGCACGTTCGCGGCGTCGCGGACCGCGGTGATCGCGATGACGTCGACGTCCAGGCCCGCCGCCCGGACGGCCCGGCAGAGGTCGAGGCCGCCCATGTCCGGCAGGTTCATGTCGAGCAGGATCAGCGCGATGCCCGGGTCCGCGCGCAGCGCCCGGATCGCCTCCGCCCCGCTGCCGGCGACCGCGGCCATCTCGAAGCCGTCGACCCGCCGGACGTAGTCGGCATGGGCGCTCGCCGTCAGCGGCTCGTCCTCGACGACGAGCACCCGGATCACGACGCCACCCGCGCGGGCAGCGGCAGCTGCACCGTGAACACCGCACCGACGTGGCGCGAGACCTCGATCGTGCCGCCGAGCCGTTCCACCACCTGCTGCACCAGCGCCAGGCCGATGCCGCGGCCGAAGCCGTCCGACTCCTTCGTCGAGTAGCCGCGCGCGAACACGTCGGCGGCGTCGGCGACTCCGGGGCCGCTGTCCGACACCTGCACCACCAGCTCGCCCTCCGCGAGGCCGAGGTAGACCTCCACCCACGGCTCGCGCTCCGGAGCGGAGGAGGCGGCCGCGTCGAGGGCGTTGTCGATCAGGTTGCCCAGCACCGTCACCAGGTCCCCGGGCTCCAGGCCCTGCGTGCCGGGCTCGAGGTGCGTCTCGAAGTGCAGCTCCACTCCGCGCTCGCGGGCCTGTGCGGCCTTGCCCAGCAGCAGAGCGGCGATCACCGGCTCCTGCACGGAGCCGAGGACGCGGTCGGCCAGGCGCTGGCTGAGGTTCAGCTCTCCGGCGGCGAACGCGAGCGCCTCGTCGGGCCGGCCGAGCTCGATCAGCGACGCGATGGTGTGCAGGCGGTTCGAGAACTCGTGGGTCTGCGAGCGCAGCGCGTCCGAGAGGGTGCGCAGCGACTCCAGCTCGCCGCTCACCCGCTGCAGCTCGGTGCGGTCGCGGAGAGTGACGACCGTGCCCAGGGGGCGGGCGCCGGGGGAGGCGGCGGGCCGCTCGTTGACCACG
>NZ_PSUG01000088.1:0-2210 GCF_002931755.1 Rathayibacter sp. AY2B3
CCGCCCCTCCCCCGCAGCGTCCACACTCACTGTCACCGCATCCCCGAAGCCGAGGCCCCCATGTCGTTCACCCGCTCCCCGCTCACCCGCCGCACCGCACTCGCCGGTCTGCTCACCGCCGCCGCCGTCCCGCTCCTCGCGGGCTGCGTGCAGGGCGAGGGCGGAGGAGGAGCGGCGGCCGCGACCGCCGACGCCGCCTCCGGAGGAACCCAGGGGGGTACGCTCACGCTCGACTTCGCGACGTACAACCCGCTGAGCCTGGTCATCAAGGAGAAGGGCTGGCTCGAGGCCGCCCTCGCCGACCAGCAGGTCACCGTCGCCTGGGTGCAGTCGGCCGGGTCGAACAAGGCCAACGAGGCCCTGCGCGCCGGAGCGATCGACGTCGGCTCGACCGCCGGCTCCGCCGCGCTGCTCGCCCGCTCGAACGGCTCGCCGATCAGGACGATCGACATCTTCTCGCAGCCGGAGTGGTCGGCCCTCGTCGTCCCCGCCGGCTCGGCGATCACCTCGGTCGAGCAGCTGAAGGGCAAGCAGATCGCGGCCACCAAGGGCACCGACCCCTACTTCTTCCTCGTGCAGGCGCTCGAGGCCGCCGGGCTGGGCATCGGCGACGTGACGGTGCAGAACCTGCAGCACGCCGACGGCTGGGCGGCGCTGCAGAACGGCTCCGTCGACGCCTGGGCGGGCCTGGACCCGATCATGGCCGGCGCCGAGGCGGCCGGGGCGACCCTGCTGTACCGCAACGTCGACTTCAACTCCTACGGCCTGCTCAACGCGACCGAGAGCTTCCTCGCGGAGAAGCCGGACCTCGCGCAGACCGTCGTGAACGCGTACGAGCACGCCCGCGCCTGGGCGCTCGAGAACCAGGACGAGACGGCGAGCATCCTCGCCTCCGTCGCCGGCCTCGACGTGGCGGTGGCGACGACGGTCATCACCGAGCGCAGCAACCTCAACGTCGACAACGTCCCCGGCTCCGCGCAGACCGACGTGCTCGCCGTGATCGGCCCGATCTTCGTCGAGAACGGCGACGTCGCCTCGCAGCAGCAGGTCGACGACGCGCTCGACTCGCTGCTCGACGACACCTACGCCTCGGCGGCCGACCCGAGCGCCATCGGCGCCTGAGGGCCCGGCCCTCCGCCCCCGACCCCCGCGATCCGAGGAGACCGACGATGACGATCCGCGACGACGACACCGCGACCGACGCCGATGTGCTGCGCCGGAGCGCGCTGTCCGCGCTGATGCCGGGTGCGCCCGGACTCGTGACGGCGGGCCCGTCGGTCGCGGCCTCCCAGCGCCGGCTCCGCGAGGACCGCTCCCGCCCGCTCACGTCGCGGCGGTGGTTCGTCGTCGCGGGAGGCGCCGTCCTGCCCGTGCTGCTGCTCGCCGCCTGGCAGATCGCGACGACGACCGGGATGGTCTCGGTCGCTGTCTTCCCCTCGCCCGCGATGGTCTGGGCGGCCGGCGTCGACCTCGCCCAGCGCGGCGACCTCGGCCAGGACGTCGCCATCTCGACGCAGCGCGTGCTCATCGGGTTCGCGCTCGGGTCGGCGCTCGGGCTCGTGGTCGGCGCGCTCTTCGGGCTCTCCCGTGTCTGGGAGGTCGTCCTCGGGCCGACCCTCGGCGCGATCCGCGCGGTCCCGTCGCTGGCCTGGGTCCCGCTGCTGCTGCTCTGGATGGGCATCGGCGAGGAGTCGAAGATCACCCTGATCACGATCGGCGCGTTCTTCCCCGTCTTCACCACGGTGGCCACCGCGCTGGGCCACGTCGACCGGCACCTCGTCGAGGCGGGCCGCGCCTTCGGGCTCTCGGGCGTCCGGCTCTTCACGACGGTGCAGCTGCCCGCGGTGATCCCCTCCGTGATCTCCGGGCTGCGCCTCGCGCTCGCTCAGTCGTGGCTGTTCCTGGTCGCCTCCGAGCTCATCGCCTCCTCGATGGGCCTGGGCTTCCGCCTCATCGACAGCCAGAACAACGGCCGGATCGACCGGGTGTTCCTGGCGATCGTCCTGCTGGCCGTGCTCGGCAAGCTCACCGACGCCGTCGTCGGCGTGTTCCAGCGCTACGCCGTGAGGAAGTGGGCGTGAGCGCCGGGGAAGGAGCTCGGAGCGTGAGCGGGACGATCGCCAACCTGCTCGACGAGCACCGCCGGTTCCCGCCGCCCGCGGACTTCGCCGCACAGGCGAACGCCGGCGCGGAGGAGTACTCGCGCGCCG
>NZ_PSUG01000089.1:0-2206 GCF_002931755.1 Rathayibacter sp. AY2B3
CGGCGACCGTGGCGTGCTCCTGGGTCTTCGGGAAGACGAGGAGGTGGACGGGCGCCTTCGGCTCGATGTCGGTGATCGCGAGGATGCGCTCGTTCTCGAACACCACATCGGCCGGGATCTCGCCCCGGACGATGCGCGTGAAGACGGTGGGTTCGCTCATGCACTCATCTTAAACGGGGCCCGTGCGCGACGGGCGCCGCGTTCGCCCACGGCACCCTGCTCCGGCGCTCCGAGGCGGCTGTGGAGGAGCGTCACCAGCGGCCCAGGCGGGCCGAGAGTACCGCGATGGCAGCGGGCCCGGCGGTCGAGGTGCGCAGGACGGAGTCGCCGAGCGCGACGGCCTCGGCGCCCGCCTCCGCGAGCAGCCGCAGCTCCTCCGGAGCGATGCCGCCCTCGGGACCGACGACGAGCACCAGGTCGCGTCCGTCCGGGACCACCTGGGAGAGCCGCGCGTGCGCCGAGGGCTCGAGGACCAGCACGCGGGACGTCGCGGCGCGCGCGACGAGACCGCGCACCTGCTCGAGCGGCGCGACCTCGGGCACCCGGGGGCGCAGCGACTGCTTGCTCGCCTCGCGCACGATGGCGCGCCAGCGCTCGCGCCCCTTCTCCTCCTTCGGGCCGGACCACCGCGAGATCGACCGCGCGGCCTGCCAGGGGACGACCTCGTCCACCCCGAGCTCGGTCGCCGCCTGCACGGCGAGCTCGTCGCGATCGCCCTTCGCGAGCGCCTGCACGAGGACCAGGCGCGGGGACGGCACCGGGGACTCCTGCACCGACTCCACGACGAGCACCACCCGCGCCGGCTCCGCGCTCTCGACGACCGCGGTCGCGACGAGTCCGCGCCCGTCGCCGACCCGGACGCTCTCGCCCGCGCGGATCCGGCTGACGGTCGCGGCGTGCCGTGCCTCCGCGCCGGTGAGCGCGAGCCGGCCCCCGACGACGAAGCCGTCGGAGTCCAGCGACTCGTCGATGTAGTGGTGCGCCACGGGCTCAGCCCAGGAAGCGGTCGCGGAGCTTGGAGAACAGGCCCTGCTGGAAGTGGGTCAGCGCGGGCTTCTGCGGCTTGTAGTGCTTCGCCAGCTCCTGGACCAGCTCCCGCTCGCGGTGGCCCAGCTTCGTCGGGGTGACGACCTGGATGCCGATGCGGAGGTCGCCGCGTCCACTGCCGCGCAGGCGCGTGACTCCGCGGCCCTTGATCGTGACGATCTCGGTGCTCTGCGTGCCCGGCTTGATCTCGATCTCGATGTCGCCGTCGAGCGCCTTGAGCGACGCCGTGGAGCCGAGGATCGCGTCCGTCATCTGCACCTCGAGGGTGCAGAGCAGGTCGTCGCCGTTGCGGCTGAAGACGTCGTGGTGCTTGACCTTGATCTCGAGGTACAGGTCGCCGTTGGGTCCGCCGGCCGGGCCGACCTCGCCGCTGCCGGGCATCTGCAGGCGCAGGCCCGTGTCGACTCCCGCGGGGACGTCGACGGGGATGGTGCGGCGGGCGCGGACGCGTCCCTGGCCCTGGCAGGTGGAGCAGGGGGTCGCGATGACGGTGCCGTAGCCGCGGCAGGTGCCGCAGGGGCTGGCCGTCATCACATTGCCCAGGAGCGAGCGGACCGTGCGCTGGATCTGGCCGGAGCCGTGGCAGATGTCGCAGGTCACCGGCGAGGTGCCGGGCTGGCAGCACGAGCCCTGGCAGGTCTCGCAGAGCACCGCCGTGTCGACCTCGAGGTCGCGGTGGGTTCCGAAGATGACCTCGTCGAGCGAGACCTCCACGCGCAGCAGGGCGTCCTGGCCGCGCTCGCGGCGGGAGCGCGGTCCGCGGGACGAGCCCTGCGCGCCCTGCCCGAAGAAGGTCTCGAAGATGTCGCCGAACCCGCCGAAGCCCTGGGCGCCGCCGCCGAAGCCCTCCTGGGGACCGCGGTCGTACTGCGCCCGCTGCTGGGCGTCGCTCAGGACGTCGTAGGCGTGCGTGACGAGCTTGAAGCGCTCGGAGGCGTCCGCGCTCGGGTTGACGTCGGGGTGCAGCTCGCGGGCGAGTCGGCGGTACGCCTTCTTGATCTCGTCGGCGGAGGCGTCGCGGTCGACGCCCAGCACTTCGTAGTGATCGGCCACAGGTGGCTTCGTCCTTCGTTCGTGGGTCGGTGGGCCGGGCACGGCGCACCGGGGGCGGATCGTGCTGACCCTGCGCGGCCGTCTGCTGGCCGACGCGGTCGTGCGG
>NZ_PSUG01000009.1:0-88385 GCF_002931755.1 Rathayibacter sp. AY2B3
GTCCCCGATGACGCGTGAGCGCTGCGAGGAGGAGGCGGGCCCCGACGGCGCCATCCACCTCGGCTCGCCCGAGACGGGCGCCCGGTGGGAGCGCGCACCGCGTCGGCTCGGAACGCGCCGAACGCCCGCCGGGGAGCGGGCGTCCGGCGGGGGTCAGCGCGCGAGCAGCTCGCGCACCCGCGGGATGACCTGCGTGCCGTAGAGCTCGATGTTGCGCATGATCGCCGGGTGCGGCAGCGTGCCGGCGCTGTACTTCAGGTCGAAGCGGTCGATGCCCAGAGCCTCGACCGTGCGCGCGATCTTCCGAGCGACCGTCTCGGGCGAGCCGAGGTGGATGGCGCCGTCGGGGCCCGCCTCCTCCTCGAAGCGCTCACGGGTCATCGGGGACCAGCCGCGCTCGCGGCCGATGGCGTCCATCATCGCCTTGTGGTGCGGGAAGTACAGCTCGCGCGCCTCCTCGTCGGTGTCGGCGACGAAGCCGGGCGAGTGCACGGCGACCGGGAGGCGGGGCTGCTCGAGCTGGTCGAGCGCGCGGCCGAAGAGATCGACGTAGGGGCGGAAGCGGGCCGGCGAGCCGCCGATGATCGCCAGGACGAGCGGGAAGCCGTAGCGGGCGGCGCGGACGACCGACTCGGGGCTGCCGCCGACGCCGATCCAGGTGCGGAGGGTGCCGTTGTCGAGGGTCGGGTAGACGCTCTGCTCGGTGAGCGCGGGGCGGGTCGTGCCGTGCCAGGTGACCGGGCCGCCCTGGATCAGGGCGTGGAAGAGGTCGACCTTCTCCTCGAAGAGGACCTCGTACTGCGCGAGGTCGTAGCCGAAGAGGGGGAAGGACTCGGTGAAGGAGCCGCGGCCGAGGATGACCTCGGCCCGCCCGCCGGAGAGCCCGTCGAGGGTCGCGAAGCGCTGGTAGACCCGGACGGGGTCGTCCGAGGAGAGGACCGTCACGGCGGAGCCGAGGTGGATGCGCTCGGTGCGGGCCGCGATCGCGGCGAGCACGACGTCCGGGGCGCTCACGGCGAAATCGGCGCGGTGGTGCTCGCCGATCCCGAAGAAGTCGATGCCGACCCGGTCGGCGAGCACCCCCTCCTCGACCACGTCGCGGAGGACCTGGCCGTGCGGCAGCGGGGCGCCGTCGGGGCCGGCGGTGACGTCGCCGAACGTGTCGACGCCGAACTTCACTTCATGCATACTCATGGACTTCTGCAACCTCCGGAGGTCGACGGCTATTCCTGCGGGCGAGGTCCGACGTCCCCGTGCAGGAGCTCGTCGGACGAGACGATCCCCGCCGCGAGCGCCGGCTCGCGGTAGGCGCGCCCGAGCGAGGCGACGGTGTCGTGCGCGTTCAGGCCGCTCGGGTTCGGCAGCACCCAGAGCGGGGAGCCCGCGACGTCCTCCTCCTGCCTGCCCTGCACCGCCCTGCGGCGTCCGAACGCGATCCGATAGGCGGTGATGCCGACCACCGCGACGGCACGGGGCCGCACCCGCCCCACTGTGGCGACGAGCCGCTGAGCGCCCTCGCGCAGCTCCTCCGCGCTCAGTTCGTCGGCGCGGGCGGTCGCCCGGGCGGCGAGGTTGGTGATCCCGACGCCGCGGGAGACGAGCTCTGCGCGGTCGGCGGCGCTCATCCCCTCGGAGACCCGCGGCGCGCGCTCGAGGATCCCGGCCGCGACGAGCGCTGGATAGAAGCGGTTGCCGGGATGGGCGAAGTGCGCGCCGGTGGCGGCGGTCCACAGTCCCGGGTTGATGCCGACGAACAGGAGGCGGACGTCGTCGCCCAGCAGGTCCTCGACCGTGCGGTCCTGGAACTCTGCGAGCTCGGCGCGGGTGAACGGCATGCGACCATCCTCCCGCGGCGCAAGTCCTCTCGGCACGAGGTCGCCGGTGCCAGCATGGAAGCATGACGAACGCATCCCAGGACCACCCGATCCAGCACGGCAGCGACGACGCCCAGCTCGACGAGAAGCTGCGCGGCGTGCTGCTGCAGGTCGCCGGCGACGCCGAGCTGCGACCGGAGGAGGACGTCGAGACCCTGCTGCGCCAGCGCCTGCGCGACACGCGGATCTCGATCTCGGACGAGGCGATCCCCGGGCTCGCGAAGCGCATCCCCGGCCTCATGCAGCGCGGGGGCGGCGACGTGAACCCCGGGGCCCGCTAGCCCGGAGGGACGGGTGCGCGCCGGGCGGCCGCTCGGCCCCGCGTCGGCCCGCGCTACTCGGGGACCGCCGGGCCCTTGCGGTGGTGGTCGAACACCAGGCTCGTGCGCGTCGAGGCCACCGCCGGGTGCGCCGACAGGTTCGAGACCACGAAGTCCCGCACGTCGTCGGAGTCGCGGACGGCGACGTGGATGATGAAGTCCTCGGAGCCGCCGAGGAAGAACAGCTGCACCACCTCGGGCAGCGCGCTGATCTCCTCCGCGAAGCGGGTGATCGCCTGGCGCTGGCCGACGCGGATGTTGACACTGATCAGCGCCTGCAGGGTCAGGCCGAGCGCCGCCGGATCGAGCTCGGCGGTGAAGCCGGTGATCACGCCGCGCTCGACGAGGCCCCGGACGCGTGCGACGCAGGTCGACGGGGCGATGCCGGCGCGCTCGGCGAGCCGGCTGTTGGGCGTGCGCGCGTCGGCGCGCAGGAGGCGCACCAGGGTCCGGTCGACCGGATCCAGGTCGTCGAGGTCGTGCAGATCCTTCGGTGGCATGCGCCCGTTCCCCCTCTCCGCCGACGAACCTTCGGCTCGTGCGCCGACTTCTGACCGATCCTGCGGAATCCCTCCGCTCCAGGCACGATCTTCGCACGATGGGGGCAGAGCCGGTGCAGGATCGGCGCCCACCGCCCGCCCCGCGGGCCGCAGCGAAGGAGCCGCCGTGCGCGTCGGGATCCCCACCGAGATCAAGAACAACGAGAACCGGGTCGCCGCCACTCCGGCCGGCGTCCACGAGCTGGTGCGCCGCGGCCACGAGGTCCTGGTGGAGGCCGGCGCGGGCCTCGGCTCCCGCGTGTCGGACGAGGACTTCCGCAGCGCCGGCGCCCGCGTCGTCGACGGACCCGACGAGGTCTGGGGCGAGTCCGAGCTGGTCCTCAAGGTCAAGGAGCCGATCGAGGCCGAGTACCCGCGGATGCGCCGCGACCAGGTGCTCTTCACCTACCTCCACCTCGCCGCCTCCCGCCCGTGCACCGATGCGCTGCTCGCCGCGGGGACGACCTCCATCGCCTACGAGACGGTCCAGCTCGACGACCGGCGGCTGCCGCTGCTCTCGCCGATGAGCGAGGTCGCCGGGCGCCTGTCGATCACGGTCGGCGCGTACCACCTCATGAGCGCCGTCGGCGGCCGGGGCACGCTGCTCGGCGGGGTCCCCGGCACTCCGAAGGCGAAGGTCGTCGTGATCGGCGGCGGCACGGCCGGCGAGCACGCCGCGGCCAACGCCCTCGGCATGGGGGCCGACGTCACGATCGTCGACCTCTCGCTCCCCCGCCTCGCGCAGCTCGAGAACCGCTTCCAGGGCGCGATCCAGACGCGCGCCTCCTCGGTCTACGAGATCGCCGCGCAGCTGGCGGACGCCGACCTCGTGATCGGCTCCGTCCTCATCCCGGGCGCCAAGGCGCCCAAGCTGGTGACCGACGAGATGGTCGCCACGATGAAGCCGGGCTCGGTACTGGTCGACATCGCGATCGACCAGGGCGGCTGCTTCGAGGGCTCGCGTCCGACCACGCACGACGACCCGGTGTTCCCCGTGCACCAGAGCGTCTACTACTGCGTCGCCAACATGCCCGGCGCCGTCCCTGAGACCTCGACCCGCGCGCTCACCAACGCGACGCTCCCCTACGCGGTCGCGCTGGCCGACCGCGGGTGGCGGGCCGCCCTGGCCGCCGACCCGGCCCTCGCCCGCGGCCTGAGCACCCACGACGGCCGGGTCGCGAACGCCGCCGTCGCCGCGGCCTTCGACCTCCCGGCCGTGCCGGTGGAGTCGCTGCTGGGCTAGGCGCCTGCGGGCGCGAGGCCGAGCCCCCCGAGGATCTCGGCGATCTCCTCGTCCGGAGCGCCGCCCACGTCGACCGTGACGTGGAGCTCGTCGTCGCCGAGGGGCTCGAGCGCCTCGAACTGCGAGTCGAGCAGCGTGGTCGGCATGAAGTGACCGACCCGCGAGGCGAGCCGCCCGGCGATCCGGTCCCTCGATCCCGCGAGGTGCGCGAAGACGAGGTCGTCGCGGCGCAGGACGTCGCGGTAGCGGCGGCGCAGGGCGGAGCAGGTCACCACGACCGAGGCGCCCGCGGTGATCCGCTGGTCGACGACGCGGGCGATCTCGGCCAGCCAGGGCGCGCGGTCCTCGTCGGTCAGCGGGATGCCTGCGTGCATCTTGTCGACGTTGGCCTGCGGGTGCAGGTCGTCCCCCTCGAGGAACTCCCAGCCGAGTCGGCGCGCCAGGAGCGACGCGACGGTCGACTTGCCGCTGCCGGAGACGCCCATGACGACGACGGCGCGGACGGGGACGGTGGGAAGAGCGGTCATCAGATACCTCCTACGAAGAGACCGATCAGGAGGACCCCGGCGAGCCCGGTCACCGAGACCAGGCACTCCATCACGGTCCAGGTCTTGAGGGTCTGGCCGATGCTGAGCCCGAGGTACTCCTTCACCAGCCAGAAGCCGGCGTCGTTCACGTGCGACAGGAACACCGAGCCGGCGCCGATCGCGAGCACCATGAGGGCGACCATCGGCCCGTCCATGGTCTCGGTCAGCGGCTGGAGGATCCCTGCGGCGGTCACGGTGGCGACGGTCGCGGAACCGGTGGCGACGCGGATCACGACGGCCACGAGCCAGGCGAGCAGGAGCGCCGAGGCGCCGCTCCCCTCCGCGAGCTGGGCGACCACTCCGCCGATCCCGGTGTCGACGAGGACCTGCTTGAAGCCGCCGCCCGCGCCGACGATGAGCAGGATGCCCGCGATCGGCGGCAGCGAGCTCGAGAGCGAGGCCTGCAGCTCGGTGCGGTTCATCCGGCCGCCGCGGCCGAGCAGGACCAGACCGGCCAGGAGCGCGATCCCCAGCGCGATGGTCGGCGTGCCGAGGAAGTCGAGGGCGCCCTTCCAGGCGTCGGAGGAGTCGGGAGCCGCGATGTCGGCGATCGCCTTGCCCAGCATCAGCACGACCGGCAGCAGGATGCTCGCGACGGCGGCGGCGAAGCCCGGGCGGTGCTCGCGCGTCTCGCCCGCTCCCTCGCCGAAGAGCGGCGGCGTCTCCACCGGCGCCCAGCGGGCGGCGACCCGGCCGAAGAGCGGGCCGGCGACGACGACGGTGGGGATCGCGACCAGGACGCCGAACGCGAGGGTCACGCCGAGATTCGCACCGAGCGCGTCGATCGCGACCAGGGGGCCGGGGTGCGGCGGGACGAGCCCGTGCATGACCGAGAGGCCGGCGAGGGTCGGGATCGCCACCTTCATCAGCGGCAGGCCGCTCCGGCGGGCGACCAGGATCACGACCGGGATCAGGAGCACGAGTCCGACCTCGAAGAACATCGGCAGCCCGATCAGCGCGCCGACGAAGCCCATCATCCAGGGCAGCGCCCGGGTGCTCGAGCGGGCGATCAGGGTGTCCACGATGCGGTCCGCCCCGCCGGAGTCGGCGAGCAGCTTGCCGTACATCGCGCCGAGGCCGATGAGGATGCCGACGCCGCCCATGGTGGTGCCGAAGCCCAGCGCGAAGCTGGCGACCGCGTCCGCCGCCGCCAGGCCCGCGATCAGGCCCGTGGTCAGCGCTCCGATCAGCAGGGAGACGAAGGGGTGCAGCTTCAGCCAGGTGATCAGCACCACGATCACGGCGATGCCGACGACGGCGGCGAGGATCAGCTGCCCCTGCCCGGCGGTGGTGGCGGGTGCGTCCCCGGCGGCGGCGTGGAGGGCGGGGAGGAGGGTCGGTGTCATGAGCGTCCTTGGTCGAGCCGAGGGCCAGCGGTCGGCTTTTGTCCGACATAACCTGCGTGTGTCCCGATCATGCCCGAAGATCGGGCGGGGCGCGACTCCGGCGGTGGCAGGATGACCGCATGCCCGCGCCGACGCCCTCGCTGCACCACTCGGTGCTGGACGAGCTCGGCTCGCAGATCGTGCGCGGCGAGCTCGCGCCGGGCACCACCTTCAGCGCCGACGAGCGGGCGGAGCGGCGCGGGGTCTCCCGCTCGGTGATGCGGGAGGCCGTGCGTGTGCTCGAGACGCTCGGGCTCGTGACCTCCCGCCGCCGCGCGGGGACGCGGGTACAGCCTCCGGAGTGCTGGAACGCCCTGGACACGCGGGTCGTCGCGTGGGGCCTCGACGGCCCGGACCGGCGGCGCCAGCTGCACCAGCTCAGCGAGCTCCGGCTCGGGGTGGAGCCGCTGGCAGCCCGGCTCGCCGCGGCGAACGCGACCGAGGAGCAGCGTCGGGCGCTCACGGAGGCGGGCGACGCCCTCTCGACGCACTCCCGCGCAGCCGACCAGTCCGCCTACCTCGCCGCCGACACCGCCTTCCACCGCTCCCTCCTGGCGGCGTCCGGCAACCGGATGCTCGCGCAGCTGGGTGATCTGGTCGCCGAGGTCCTCGCCGGCCGCACCCGCAACGCGCTCATGCCGCGCGAGGCCGACTCCACGGCGGTGCGGCTGCACCGGGCGGTGGCCGCCGCCGTCGCCTCGGGGGACGCGGACGCTGCGGAGGCCGCGATGCGCGCGATCGTCGAGGAGTCGGACCAGGCGGTTCAGGAGAGCTGACGGGGTTGCACCCCCGCTGCGCCGCGCGCACAGTGGAGCGCATGGTCGAGGGATACACGTCCGCGCAGGTGCGGGCCGCCGAGGCTCCGCACCTGGCCCGGCGGGAGCCGCTGATGCAGCGCGCCGCCGACGGCCTCGCCCGCGAGCTGCGGCTCGTGCTCGCCGGGCGCACCGACCGCTCCCGTCCGGGCTCCGTGCTCGTCCTGGTCGGTCCGGGCGACAACGGCGGAGACGCGCTCTACGCGGCGGCCGAGCTGTCCGCCTCCGGGACCGACGTCGTCCTCGTCCTCACGGCCGAGCGGGTGCACCGCCGGGGCCTCGCTGTGGCGCTCGACGAGGGCTGCGGGCAGGTGTCCGCCGACGACGCGCGCGGCCTCGCGGCGGCGGTGGCGCGTGCGGACGTCCTGGTCGACGGGATCCTCGGCATCGGAGCGACGGAGCCGGCGCTGCGGGGCCGGCCGCGCGTGGTCGTCGGGGCGGTGCTCGACGCGCTGGAGCGGCGGCCCGAGCGCCCGGTGGTCGTCGCGGTCGACCTGCCGAGCGGCATCCATCCCGACGACGGGTCGGTCCCCGATCCGACCGTGCTGCGCGCCGACGTGACGGTGACCTTCGGCGCGATCAAGGCCGGTCTGCTGCTGCCCCCGGGCGACTCCTACGCGGGCCGCCTGCGCCTGGTCGACATCGGCCTCGGCCCGGACCTGATCGGAGTGGAGCCCGCTGTCCGCGAGTGAGCGGTGGGCTCAGGACGGAGCGAGCAGGTGCGCCTTCTCCGGGTGCTGCTCGAACCACTGGCCGACGTACCAGCACATCGGGACCACGCTCCGGCCGCCGGACGCCTCGATGTCGTCGACCGCGAACGCGACCAGCTCGCCCGCGAGGCCGCGGCCGCGGAAGGGCGGGGTCGTGAAGGAGCGGACGAGGGAGACGCTGCCGGGCGCCTCGCGGAAGTCGAGGACGCCCACCAGGGCGCCGTCGAGGTGGAGCTCGTAGCGCGACGCGTCGTCCGCCCGGCGGAAGTCCTTGGCCATGCCTCCAGAGTAGGACGGCCCGGGCGGATCAGGCCTCGTCGCCGAGCATCTCGCCGTCGACGTAGAGCCAACGGCCGTCCTCGCGCAGGAAGCGGCTCCGCTCGTGCACGAGGCCGGGGCCCGCGGCCGAGCGGTAGGAGGCGCGGAACTCGACCAGTCCCTCCTCGTCGCCCTCCCCGCCGAACGAGGTGTCGACGATCTGGAGCCGGCGCCACTGGACGTCGGGGTCGAGGTCGATCCGGCGCGGCCGGGTCGAGGGATGCCAGCTCGCGAGCAGGTAGGGGGCGCTGCCGAGGACGTTCGCGCTGTAGCGGCTGCGCATCAGGCGCTCCGCCGTCGGCGAGGGCTCCTCGCCGAGGTGGGCGGGGCGGCAGCAGTCGGCGTAGTGGCGGCGGCTTCCGCAGGGGCAGGAGTCGGCGGGGTGCATCCGGCCAGTGTGACAGGCGGCGCGGCGCCCCCGGCTCGGCCGGCTCCGGCGAGCGCCCGGACTCCCCGCGCCCGCCAGGTGTGCATCCCCTCCACATCCGCTCCGTTGCCTTGAGGGTCCCGCCGGATCGCGGCAACGTGGCCCCCTCATCGACCACGGACGGAAGGAACGACCCGATGCTCACGCTCACCGACAACGCCAGCACCGTCGTCAAGACCATCACCGGGCAGACCGAGACCCCCGTCGAGGGAGGCCTGCGCATCAGCGGCACCGATCTCGACGCCCGCAACTTCGCTGTCGCGGTCGCCGCGGCCCCCGAGTCGACGGACGCCGTCGTGGAGCAGGACGGAGCGCGCGTGTTCCTCGACGTCGCCGCCTCCGTCGCTCTCGGCGACAAGGTCCTCGACGCGCAGGTGGACGAGGGCGGCTCGGTCAGCTTCGGGATCGCTCCGCAGGACTGACCCCGACGACCGGGAGGCCGCCCCCACCGCACTGCGGGAGGGCGGCCTCCGTCGTCCCCGGGATCAGGAGAGGACGTCGCGGGTGGTGAAGCGGCCGATCGCGAGCGACCCGAACACGGCGACGTAGGCGAGCTGGAGCAGGGCGCTCTCGCCGAACGAGCTCCACGCGATCGGGTCGCGCAGGAGATCCGCGAAGTCGAACCACCGGTCCGTCAGCAGGAACGGGTGGAGGGCGTCCAGCTGCGAGAGCGAGCCGACGATCTGCGCCGCGATGGAGACGACGACGGTGGCCGCCATGGCGCCGACCGGCACATCCGTCAGCGTCGAGATGAAGAGGCCGATCGCCGAGAGCCCGACCAGCGAGAGCGCCGCGTACACGGCGATCGCCAGGGCCCGGCCGATCGCGTCGCCGAGCGGGACGGTGCTGCCGGAGAGCAGCGTCACCGGTCCCGCCGGGAAGAGCGCCAGCCCGATCAGGATCCCGACCACCATGACGGTGAGCGCTGCGGCGAGGCAGAAGGCGAGGGAGGCGGCGAACTTCACCGCGAGCAGCCGCACCCGGCCGACGGGGCTGACCAGCAGGTAGCGCAGCGTCCCGAGCGAGGCCTCGCCCGCGATCGCGTCGCCGGCGACGACCCCGACCGTGAGCGGGAGGAACAGCGGCACGGCGACCGTGATCGCGGCGAAGCCGGTGAAGAGGCCGTTGCCGGCGATCGCTCCCACGAAGGACGGTCCGCCTCCGTCGCCGCCCGAGAGCCGCACCGCGACGGCGAGCAGGATCGGGATGGCGGCCAGGGCCGCGAGCAGCGCCCAGGTGCGGCGCCGGAGGAAGAGCAGGGCGAGCTCGGAGGCGAGCAGCGACCCGATCCCTGAGCGGCGGGCGGTCGCGTCAGCGCTCGACATCGAAGCCCTCCCCGGTCAGCTCGACGAAGCGCTCCTCGAGTGAGGGGCGGCGGACGGCGAAGCCGCGGACGCGGACGTCGGCCTGCACGAGGTCGGCGACCAGCGTCTCGGCCGCGAGCCCGGGCGACAGAGCGGCGACGACCAGCGGCGGATCGGCGGGATGCGGGCCCGGCGCGATGCGCGGCTCCAGACCCCGGGTGTGCAGGGCCACGATCGCGCGCTCGCGGTCGGGCGTCAGCAGCTCGACCGATGCGGCGTCCCCGCGCAGCTCGTCGAGCCCGCCCTGGGCGACGAGGCGCCCGGTGCGCATGACGGCGGCGTGGGTACAGAGCTGCTCGATCTCGGCGAGGAGGTGGCTGGAGACGAGGACGGTCGTGCCGTCCTGATTCAGCCCGCGCACGAGAGCTCGGACCTCGCGGGTGCCCTGCGGGTCGAGGCCGTTCGTGGGCTCGTCTAGCACGATCAGGTCGCGCGGCGAGAGCAGGGCGACCGCGATGCCGAGCCGCTGCTTCATGCCCAGCGAGTAGGAGCCGACCTTCTTGCGGGCCGCGGCCGAGAGACCGACGCGGGCGAGGGCCTCCTTCGCGCGGGTGTCGCGGGTGCGGGACGAGGTGCCCGCCTCCGCGGCGTCGAAGCGCCGGAGATTCGCCGCTCCGGAGAGGAACGGGTAGAAGCCCGGCCCCTCGACCAGCGCGCCCACCCGGGGCAGGACCTCGGCCGCGCGGCGGGGCATGGCCTGCCCGAGGACGGTGATGCTGCCCGCGGTCGGCGCAGCCAGGGCGAGCAGCATCCGGATCGTCGTGGTCTTGCCCGAGCCGTTCGGGCCGAGGAAGCCGAAGACGGCACCGCGAGGGACGGCGAGGTCGAGACCGGAGACCGCCTCCTGGCGCCCGAAGCGCTTGGTGAGGCCCCGCGTCTCGACCGCGAGCTCGCCCGCCGTCACCGAGCGGAGGCCGCGTCGCGGAGCGTCTCGGCCGGGACCGCACCGGCGAGGACGCGTCCGTCGTCGGTGACGAGGACGGTCAGCAGGGCGGAGGAGAGGAGGCGGCCGCCGTCGACCGGCGTGGTGACCGCGTCGAGCGAGGAGAGCGCGTCGGTGTCGCCCGCGGGCAGCTCGACGACGCTCGTCCAGCCGGAGCCCGAGGTGATGACGTCGGAGTGCCCGGCGGTGTCCGGGGCGGAGACGTCCGGGGCGTCCGTCGCGTCGTCGACCGGAGCGGCCTGCTCCGTCACCTCGGCTCCGACCGGGGGCGTGAAGGAGAAGAGGGACGAGTCGGGCGTCGAGAAGTCGATGCTCGTGTACGCGACGCTGAACGCGGGAGCGGTGCCCCCGCGAGCGGTCACGGCCACTCCGAGCGGGAGGCCCGTCTCGCCGTCGACCGAGACGGTCACGGAGCCCACCAGGGTGCCGCTGTCGCGGGGCGTGAGCACGAGCTCGTACGCGTCGCGCCCGGCGACGCTGACGTCCGAGCCGACCGCGACCGTGGTCGTCGGGTCGATCGCGGCGAGCAGCTGCTCGGCGGCGGACGAGGGCGTGACGACCTGGTCGCGCGGGGAGGCGTCGGGGGCGCCGCCCGCGGGAGGCGCGAGGTGGGTGGCGGTGTTCGCGCTCGAGTCGTAGATCCAGACTCCGTCGGTCGTCGAGGCGACGACGTCGCGCTCGGCCAGCCGGTCGAGCACCTGGAGGCGCGCACCCTTCTCGGCGTCGACGTACACGCGCGCCTGGTGCGAGCCGGTGGCGAGCTCGACGAGGGAGTCGGCGGGGTCGTCGGACGCCGAGCCCGCAGAGCCGCCGAGCGCCGAGAGGTCGGGCAGGCCGAGGTCGGAGGTCTGCTGGATCTCGCCGGAGAACGCCGTGGTGCCGCTCTCGGCGACGAAGGCGAGGAGGTCGGCTGCGGACTTCTCGGGGAGGTCCCCTGCGGCGCTCGCCGAGAGGGGGAGGGCGACGGCCGCGGCGACGACGACCGCGGGGACGACGGCGACGGGCGTCCAGCGCTTCCAGTCAATGCTCATGCCGGGAACGCTACGCCTCGAATCTCCGCGGCGGGCCCGGAACATCCCGGTCCACAGCCTTCCGGAAGGGGGTGCGGCCGGACACCGCGGCCGGGATGATCAGGGCATGGACCTCCCGTTCGCGCTCCCCCTCGCCCCGATGCTCGCCAAGGCCGTCCCGGCGGTGCCGGAGCAGACCGCCGTCGCGGGCGGATACTCCTACGAGCCGAAGTGGGACGGGTTCCGCGCGATCGTCTCGGTCGCCGGCGGGGAGTGCGAGATCGGGAGCCGCGGCTCCAAGCCGCTGACGCGGTACTTCCCCGAGCTCGTCGAGGCCTTCCTCCGGCTGCTCCCCGACGGCTGCGTGCTCGACGGCGAGATCGTCCTGGCGACCGGTGAGCCGGGAGCGCAGCGGCTCGACTGGGACCTGCTCTCGCAGCGCATCCATCCGGCCGCGAGCCGCGTGACCGTGCTGGCGGAGACCACCCCGGCGATGCTCGTCGCCTTCGACCTGCTCGCCGTGGACGGGCGCAGCCTGCTCGAGGAGCCGTACTCGGCACGGCGGGAGGCGCTCGCCGCGGTGATGGCCGGCGTCACGCATCCGCTGCACCTCGGCCGCACCACGGACGACGAGGCCCTGGCACGCGACTGGCTGGAGCGCTTCGAGGGCGCAGGACTGGACGGCGTCGTGGCGAAGCCCCTGGCCGCGCCCTATTCTCCTGGGAAGCGCGCCGTGCTCAAGGTGAAGCACCACCGCACGGCAGACGTGATCGCGATCGGGTACCGCGAGCACGCCTCCAAGCCGGGCGTGGGCTCGATCCTGCTCGGCCTGCACGGCGACGACGGAGAGGTCCGCCAGGTCGGCGGGACGTCAGCCTTCAGCGACGAGCGTCGCGTGCAGCTGCTGGAGGAGCTCGCACCCGCGGTGGAGCGCGACGCGGAGGGAGTGCCGGTGCGCGGCGAGGGCGAGCGGAGCCGGTTCTCGAGCGGCCGCGACACCTCCTTCGTGCGCCTGCGTCCCGAGCTCGTGCTCGAGGTCCGCTACGACCAGCGCGAGGGCGACCGCTTCCGGCACACCGTGCAGTTCGAGCGCTGGCGACCGGACCGCGACGCCGCCTCCTGCACCCTGGAGCAGCTGGAGCAGCCGACCGCGTACGACCTCGGCGACGTCCTCGGCTAGACCTTCTTCGCGCGGCTGGGCTGCACGCGCGGCGGCTCGCCCGGCATCTTCGGGAAGTCGGGCGGGAACGGCAGCTCGCCCAGGCCCGCGGCGACATCGCGCTCCCACCAGCCGAGCAGGGCGTCGAGGCGGCCGGAAGCGTCGTGCATCCGGGCCCACGGGTCGCCGCGCTCGGCGAGGCGCGCCGGGACCGTGCGGATCGTGAAGGCCCGCGGGTCGACGCCGTCGAGCTCGTCCCAGTCCAGCGGCGTGGAGACGGGAGCGTGCGCGAGCGGCCGCGGGCTGTAGGCGCCGGCGATCGTCCGGTCGCGGTTCGCCTGGTTGAAGTCGACGAAGATCCGCTCGCCGCGCTCCTCCTTCCACCACGCCGTCGTGACCTGCTCGGGCATCCGCCGCTCCAGCTCGCGCGCCGCGGCGATCACCGCGTGGCGCACGTCGAGGAACTCGTGCTCGGCGAGGATCGGCGCGAAGACGTGCAGGCCGCGGTTGCCGGACGTCTTCACGAACGGTTCGAGGCCGGCCTCCCGCAGGACCTCGCGCAGCGCGTGCGCGGCGACGACCGCGTCGGCGACGTCGGTGCCGGGCTGGGGGTCGAGGTCGATCCGCAGCTGGTCGGGCAGGTCCGGCGCGTCGGCGCGGGACGCCCACGGGTGGAAGACGACGGTGTTCATCTGCGCCGCCCAGACGGCGGCCGCGGGCTCGTCGATCACGAGCTGCGGATGCACCCGCCCGCTCGGGTACGTCACCGGGACGGACCGGACGTACTCGGGTGCGCCCTTGGGCGGGTTCTTCGAGAAGAACTGCTCGCCCTCGATCCCGGAGGAGAAGCGCTGCAGCGAGACGGGGCGGCCGCCGTTCGCCGCGACGAAGGCCTCGCCGACGGCGATCAGGTACTCCGCGACCTCGCGCTTGGTGATGCCCGGCTCGGGGAAGAGCACGCGCTCAGGGCTCGAGATCCGCACCTCCCGCTCGCCGTGCGGTCCGGGGACGGTGAGGACGACGGCGTCGCTGCTGGGCATCTGCTGAGGCTAGCCCGCGGCGCCGCCCGGCGACAGGGGTCCTCCGGGGCGCCTCCGCAGCCGGATCGGGCCCTTCGCGCGAGAGGGGTCGACGACCTGTCCGCCCTGCACGATGTCGATCTCGCCCCGGTCGACCAGGCGACGAGCGGCCCGGCGCACCGGCTCCATCAGCGGCCGCCACTCCTCGCCGCCGACCCGGCGCGCGACCTCGGACGGGCACGCCGTCGACGACGCCGCTCGCGCGAGCAGGACGGTGCGGATCTCCTCCTCGAGGCGCGCCTCCTCCGGACCGACTCCGCGACGGCGGCAGGCGTCCGAGCAGTAGCGGACGTCCTCCCAGTCGCGCGCCCACTTCGCCCGCCACTCGATCTCGCGACCGCACGAGGCGCAGGTCTTGCTCTCGGGGTGCGCGGTGGACGTGCGCTGACGGTGGGCCATGCCCTCGAGTCTGCGGGCCCGGAGGGGCGACGGCGACGGGTTGCGCTCAGGGCGAGCAGCGGGTGTGCGATCTGCAAGACTCGGTTCCATCTGCAGGACTCCGTGCCGTCTGCAGGACTCCGTGCCGTCAGCAGGACTCCGTGCCGTCAGCAGGACTCCGTGCCGTCAGCAGGACTCCGTGCCGTCAGCAGGACTCCGTGCCGTCAGCAGGACTCCGTGCCGTCTGCAGGAACGATCTGCAGGACTCCGCGCGGTCTGGAGGGACGATCTGCAGGACCCCGTGCGATCTGGAGGGACGATCTGCAGGACCCCGTGCGATCTGCAGGAACGATCTGCAGGACCCCGTGCCATCTGCAGGAACGATCCGCGGGCCCCGTACGATCTGCAGGATTCTGTACGATCCGCAGGACTCCGTGCCGTCTGCAGGGAAGATCTGCAGGCGAACCGGCCTGCGGCAGACAGGATCATGCGGCAGAGATCGCTCTCTGCGCACCATCGCCTGCAGATCGCACCGGGTCCTGCAGATGGCACGGGGACCTGCAGATGGCACGGGGACCTGCAAATGGCACGGGGACCGGCAGATCGCACAGGGCCCTGCAGATCGCACGGGCGAGCAGCCGGTGGCGGACCGGCACCCGCGGCCCGGGGTCGGCGTTCACGGAGGTCGCGGCGTCATACTCCGCAATGGGGCGGCCCTCCCCCAGCCGGTGCGCCAGTCTGGAGGGGCCGTGCTGCGGCGCGACGGCGGGCCACCACCCCGTGCCGCACCCTCGATCGATCAGGAGCCTCCGATGAGCCGCGAGAACCTCGCCACCACGCCGGACCGCGAGCCGGAGCACCGCGCCTTCGCCGGACTGTCTCCGGAGGACTTCAAGCTCGCGTTCCGCAACCACGCCGCCGGAGTCGCGCTGATCACCGCCGACCCGGGCACCGGCCCGGTCGCCCTGACCGCGACCTCCGTCTTCTCGGTGAGCGCCGAGCCGCCGCTGTTAGTCTTCTCGCTCTCCTCCGCCTCGTCCAGCTCTCCCGCCATCCAGGCGTCCGAGACACTGGTGGTGCACCTGCTCGGGGCGGAGCAGCTCGACCTGGCGCGCCTGGGGTCGACCAGCGGCATCGACCGATTCGCCGACACCTCGCTCTGGTCGCGGCTGCCCACGGGCGAGCCGTTCTTCCCGGGCGCGGCCGCCTGGATCCGCGGCACGGTGATCAACCGGATGGAAGCGGGATCGTCGACGATCGTCGCCGTGCACGCCCTCGAGGCCCATGTGCCCGAGGGCTCCCAGTCAACTGCTCCCCTCGTCTACCACAACCGCACCTGGCACCACCTCGGCGAGCACTCCCGCCTGGGCTGAGGCGCGCCACTCCTCAGAAGTCGCGGTAGGCGCGCTCGACAACCGCAACATTCGCTAACTCGCGGGCACGCCTCCCAGAGGCACCGTCCCGGCTGCGCGAGAACGCAGAAGTCGTCGTCGAGTACGACAACTCTCGCGTTCTCGACGGGCGCGAACCCGTCTGCCCACGGGCAGACCGCCGACTCTCCACACGGTGCGGTAGTGGCACGCGACTTTCGCGTACTCGCGGGCTCGTCGGCGGGAAGGCGCTGACCTGCGCCCGAGAACGCAGGAGTTGTCGCAGTCGGACGTCGAGGACGACAACTCCTGCGTTCTCGACGGCCGGAGGACGTCCTCGCGCCGACGGGCCGCCCACACTCCAGAAGTCGCGGGAGTGGGACGCGACTACCGCGACTTCTGAGGAGTGGGTGCGCCGGCGAATCGAGAACGAGGAGAGTGCGTGCTACGCGGACGGGCCCGTCGCGACCGGGCGACCGGGGGTGTTCGACCACTGCGACCACGAGCCGGGGTAGAGGCGCGGCGCGAAGCCCGCGAGCGTCAGCGCGACGGCGTCGGCGGCGGCCGTCACTCCGGAGCCGCAGTAGACGCCGACCGGAGCATCGGCCCGCACGCCGACCGCCTCGAAGCGCGCGCGCAGCTCGGAGGACGGGAGGAAGCGGCCCTCGGAGTCGACGTTGTCGGTCGCCGGCGCGTTCAGCGCCCCCGGGATGTGCCCGGCGCGCGGGTCGATCGGCTCGACGTCGCCGCGGTACCGCTCGGGCGCGCGGGCGTCGAGCAGCACGCCGTGAGAGGGGAACGCGGCCGCCGCGTCGATGTCGAGCACCGGCAGGGCACCGTAGGCGAGCTCCACGTCGCCGCGCACCGGAGTCACGGGACCGGTCTCGAGCGCGCGCCCCGACCCGGTCCAGGCGCGGAGCGACCCGTCGAGCAGGCGCACCTCGGCGACTCCGGCCGCCCGCAGCAGCCACCACGCGCGGGCCGACGACAGGTTCTTCAGGTCGTCGTAGACCACGACCGCCTGGCCCTGGCGCAGGCCCCAGCCGCGGGCCGCCTCCTGCAGCGCGTCGATCGGAGGCAGCGGGTGCCGCCCGTCAGCCGGGTCGCCGTGCTCGGCCAGCTCGTGATCGAGGTCGACGTAGACGGCTCCGGGCACGTGCCCGTCGAGGTACGCGGGCCGGCCGTCGGGGCGATCGAGGCGCCAGCGCACGTCGAGCACGAGCGGCGGCTCGGGCGACGCGAGCGCCTCCTCGAGCTCCTCGGGCGTCACGAGCACGTCGCGCCGATCGGGGAGAGCGGAGCCGGAGCGGTCGGAGCCTGAGAGCGCAGTGTCGGAAAGTGCAGGGTCGGAAAGCGCAGTATCGGGCAGAGCAGTGTCGGTCATGACGGTCCTTTCGAGTGCGCTCACAGCGCGGTTGCGGGATTCAGGATGCCCTGAGGATCGAACAGCCGCCGCACCGCGCGCTGCAGGGAGACGACATCGGGGCCGAGCTCGCGCCTGGCCCACTCGCGCTTCAGGCCACCGACGCCGTGCTCGCCGCTGACGGTGCCGCCGAGCTCGAGAGCGAGGGCGAACACCGCCTCGGCCGCGGCGTCGGCCTGCGCGCGAGCCGCGTCGGTCTCGTCGCGGAGGCGGATGATCGGGTGCAGGTTGCCGTCGCCGGCGTGCGCGAACACGTACACGTCGGCGCCGGTGTCGGCGGCGATCGCGTGGATCCGCCGGATCGCCTCGGCGAGACGCGACCGGGGCACGGCGATGTCCTCGATGAGGACCCGGCCGCGCGCCTCGACAGCGGGCAGTGCGTCGCGGCGCGCGGCCGCCAGGGCGAGCCCCTCGGCGGCGTCGAGGGTCGTCTCGACGCTCGCCGCGGTCGCCGCGAGGACGGTGCGGACCGCCTCGATCTCGTCGGCCGCGCCGAAGCCGTCGGTCTGCACGAGGAGGAACGCGCCTCCGCGGGCCGCCAGATCGGAGCCGCGCAGCGCGTCGATCGCCTCGAGGGTGCGGTCGTCGACGAGCTCGAGCACGCTCGGGCGCAGGCCCGCGAGCGCGAGCGCGACGGCGGCCTCGGCTCCCGCGGCGACATCGGCGAAGAACGCCGCGGCGGTCGCGGTGACGCGGGGCCGCGGCAGGAGGCGGAGGGTCGCGCCGACGACCACGCCGAGGCTCCCCTCCGACCCGACCACGAGGGAGGTCAGGTCGAGGCCGACGACGCCCTTCACGGTGTCGCGGCCGAGGTGGACGAGCGAGCCGTCGGCCAGGACCACGTCGAGGGCGAGCACCGCGTCGCGCGTCACTCCGTACTTCGCGCCGCGCAGCCCGCCCGCGTTCGTGGCGATGTTGCCGCCGATGGTCGAGATCTCGACGCTGCCGGGGTCGGGCGCGTAGAGCAGGCCGTGGCGGGCGGCGGCGCGGTCGAGGTCGGCGGTGATCACCCCGGGCTCGACCCGTGCGACGCCGTCGACCGGGTCGATCGAGAGGATGCGGTCGAGCCCGGAGACGTCGAGCACGATCACGCCCTCCCCCGCGCTCGCGGCGCCCGCGAGGCCGGAGGCGGCCCCTCGGGTCACCACGGGGATCCCGTGGGCGGAGGCGTACGCGAGCGTCGCGCGGACCTCAGCGACATCGCGGGCGCGCACCACTCCGACCGGATCGCCCGCGGGCGACCAGCCCGAGCGGTCGGCGTGGACGACGGCGGGCGCGATCTCGGGGATCGGCACGATGTCGGGGGCGGGCGCGATGTCGGGGGCGGAGGCGATGGCGCTCACGCCTCCACCCGCGTGATGATCGCAGCGGTCGCCGCCGACGCCTTCACCCGCTCGAGGAACAGGACCACGGTCGCCGCGGCCGAGCGGTGAGTCGCGTCGTTCAGCGCGTCGTGTCGCCCGTCGGCGAGGAGGTGGATCTCGGCGCGCGGGGCCGTGCGGTAGACGGCCACCGCCTCCGCCACGGGGCTGATCGCGTCGGCCTCGCCGTGCAGCGCGAGCAGCGGGGCGCGCACGGCGCTCGCCACGACCGAGAGCAGCTCCGGAGGAAGCACCGCGTCGCGCGCGACCGCATCGGCCTCGCGCGCGAGCACCCCGGCGTGGGTCGGGCAGGCGGTCCGCTCGGCGACGCCCTCGCCTCCCTCGGCGCGGACGGGCAGACCGGCGACGATCACCGCGTCGACCGCCTCGGGGTGGGTCGCGGCGAGCTCGAGGGCGACCGCCGCGCCCGCGTCGGAGCCGACCAGCACCAGGGGTGAGACGGCGGCGGGGTCGTGGAGGAGCTCGAGCGCCGCCTCCCGGATCCCCTCGACGGTCGCGTCGCCCAGCGCGCGAACGCGGTAGGCGTCGCGAGCGAGCCGGGTGCCGAGGCGCTCGTAGACGGCCGGCGTCTCGCCTCGGCCGCCGAGGACGATCAGTGTGCCTCGGGGTCCGATGCCCTCGGGCTCGTCGAAGCGCTGGACGAGGGGGGCGGGGATGGTCAGGGTCATGCGGGGACTCCTTCGGGAGAGGGGACGGAGAGCTCGGCGAGCGGGAGCGGCGCGACGGCCGCCTCCCGACCGCGGAGCCCGAGGAGGAGCTGCAGGCGCTCGCTCACGGGAACGGCGACGCCCGCTCGGCGGGCGAGCAGCACGACTTCGCCGGTGAGGTGGTCGACCTCGCTTCCGGCGCCGCGGGCGAAGCTCTGCCAGGTCGAGAGACGACCGGCGGTGTGGCCGGTGACGGGGTCGACCCGGAGGCGAGTGCCGTCGTCGGCGGCGATCGTGCGGCCGTTCGCGGTGAGCGCGAGGCGCGCCTCCGCCACGAGCGTGTCGCGAAGCGCGCTGCGCTCGTCGTCGGAGCCGGTGAAGAGGTCGAGGCCGTTGACGGCGTTCGCGAGCAGCTTCCGCGCCTTCCACGCGCCGATGTCGGGCACGGCCCGCGCCGCGAAGCCCGCATCGCGGAACGTCGCGGCGAGCGCCTCGGCCCGGGGGTCGTCGGCGTCGGGGTGTCGGCCGATCCAGAGCGCTCCGACCGTCGGGAACGACGGCGACACGATCTCGCCGGGGGTGAGGAAGCTGGCCGCGATGCCGATCGAGACGCTGAACACGTCGGCGAAGCGGCGCAGCGCCGCGTCCTCGGCGGCAAGTCCGTTCTGGAAGGTGAGCACCGGCAGCTCGCTGCCCGCTCGCCCGCCGACCAGCGGCGTCCACGCCCACTCGGCGAGCGCCGCCTCGGCGTCCTGCGCCTTCACGGTCAGCACGAGCACGTCGCCTCGGCGCGGTGCCGCCTCGAGCGGTCCGCTCGCCACCGGCACCCGCACCGTCTCGTCGCCGGCCGGCCGTCGGAGGCGCAGCCCGCGCTCGCGGACCAGGCGGAGGTGCTCGCCGCGCGCGATCAGCACGACGTCCTCCCCCGCGAGATGCAGCTGCGCCGCGACCACCGAGCCCACGGCCCCGCCGCCGATGACGAGGAAGCGCCGGCTCACGAGGTCACCGCCGACACTCCGGGGATCGCCGCGAGGAGCGTCCGGGTGTACTCCGACTCGGGCGAGCGGAAGACGCGGGAGGTGGTCCCCGCCTCCTCGACCCGGCCGCGGTTCAGCACCACGATGTCGTGCGAGACGTCGGCGACGACCGCGAGGTCGTGCGAGATGAAGAGGTAGGCGACTCCGAGGTCTCGCTGCAGCTCGACCAGCAGCTCGAGGATCTGCGCCTGCACCGACACGTCGAGCGCCGAGACCGGCTCGTCGAGCAGCACGAGATCCGGCCCGAGTGCGAGCGCCCGGGCGATCGCGACCCGCTGGCGCTGGCCGCCCGAGAGCTCGGCGGGCAGACGGGAGAGGAAGGAGTCGGGCAGCCCGACCCGGTCGAGCAGCTCGTGGGCGCGGGCGAGGCGGGTGAGGCGATCGCCGACTCCGAACGACACCAGCGGCTCGACGACCGACTCGAGCACGGTGAAGCGCGGGTCGAGCGCCGCGAACGGGTTCTGGTGCACGAGCTGGATGCGCCGACGCAGCGGCCGCCACTGCTTCTCGCCGGCGTGGGTCAGGTCGGCCCCCTCGACGAGCACGCGGCCGCCCGACGCGCGCTCGAGGCCGAGGGCGATCCGCAGCGCGGTCGTCTTGCCCGAGCCCGACTCCCCCACCAGCGCGAGCGTCTGCCCGGCGCGCACCGAGAACGAGACGTCGTCGAGCGCACGGAAGTCGGCGCTCCGCCCGGGGAGCGCGAAGTCCTTGACGACCTTCTCGATCCGCAGGATCTCGGGAGCCGGTTCCACCTGATCGAAGCGCGGCACGATCGCCCCGCCGTGCCCGAGCCCGGGTGCCGCGTCGATCAGAGCGCGGGTGTACTCCTCCCGCGGCGCCACGAGGATCTCGGCCGGCGGACCCTGCTCGATCACCCGGCCGCCCCGCATCACGAGGACGCGGTCGGCCCGGTCGGCGGCGACCGCGAGGTCGTGCGTGATGATCAGCAGCGCGATCCCCTGCTCGCGGACGAGCGACTGCAGGTGGTCGAGGATCCGCTTCTGCACCGTCACGTCGAGCGCCGAGGTGGGCTCGTCGGCGATGATCAGCCGCGGCTTCCCCGCCAGCGCGATCGCGATCAGCGCGCGCTGGCGCAGGCCCCCCGAGAGCTCGTGCGGGTACTGCCGGGCGCGCAACTGCGGATCATCGATCCCCGCCTGCCCGAGCGCCTCGAGCACCTCGGCGTCGACCGCGCGGCGGTCGACCCCCCGCAGGCGCACCGCCTCGGCGACCTGGGCACCGATCCGCAGGGTGGGGTCGAGGCCGACCATCGGGTCCTGCGGCACGAGCCCGACGACGCGTCCCCGGAGGCGTCGCAGCTCCTTCTCGGAGGCGCGGGTGACATCGCCGCCGGCGATCTCGATCGAGCCGCCGAGGATCCGCCCGGACGCGGGCAGCAGCCCGAGCACGGCGTTCGCGGTCGTCGACTTGCCCGACCCCGACTCGCCGACCACGGCGACGATCTCGCCCGGGGCGATCTCGAGCGAGACCTCGTGCACGACGGTCTGCTCGCCGTAGGCGACCGACAGGCGATCCAGCCTTACGAGCGCGCTCATCGCTGCACCTCCTCGACGGTCTTCGCCACGTGGTTCAGCGAGAAGACCAGGAGTCCGACGAACAGGCCGGGCAGCAGCGAGAGCCAGGGGCTGGTCACCAGGTAGTTGCGACCGCTCGAGATGAGCGTGCCCCACTCCGCCGCGGGAGGAGCGGCACCGAAGCCGAGGAAGCTCAACGCGGCGACCGCGATGATCGCGGTCCCGAGATCGAGCACCGCCAGCACGGCGACCGGGCCCCACGAGTTGGGGAGCACGTGCCGCACGAGGATGCGCAGCCGAGTGGCGCCTCCGGTGCGGGCGGCCTCGACGTAGGGCAGCGTCTTCACCCGCAGGACCTCGGCGCGCGTGGTGCGTGCGAAGCCCGGCAGGATCCCGATCCCGACGGCCAGCGCCACCGGCAGTGTGCCGAAGCCGATCGCGGTGACGATGGCGAGCGCCAGCAGCAGCCCCGGGATCGCGAGGAGCACGTCGACGATCCGCATGATGACGGCGTCGACGACTCCGCCCGCGTAGCCCGAGACGACGCCGAGCGCGAGGCCGCCGATGAGGGCGATCGCGATCGCGATCACGGTGGCCTGGATGGTCAGCGCCCCGCCGTGCAGAACGCGCGCGAACAGGTCGCGGCCGAGCTCGTCGGTGCCGAAGAGGTGCGCGGCGCTCGGCGCCTGCAGCTTGTCGACGGGCGCCGTCGCAGTCGGGTCGTAGCCGGTGAACAGGGCCGGGGCGATCGCCGAGACCAGCACGAAGACGGCGAAGGCGAGCGCGATCACGAACCCGGGGCGGCGCAGGAGGAGCCGTGCGGTGCGGAGGCGCCGCGCGCTCCTTCCGTGCGGGGCGCGCTCGCGGGGCTCGGGCGCGACCGTCGCGGCGGTCTCGGTTCTGGTGAGTTCGAGCGTCATGGCCGGCTCGCCTTCGCTGTCGTGGTTATGCGCGGATCGAGGAGGGGGTAGAGCAGGTCGACGAGGAGGTTGATCCCGACGAAGACGGCTGCGGCCAGCACGACGACGGCCTGCACCACCGGTACGTCCTGGGTGAGCACCGACTCCTGAGCGAGCGTGCCGATGCCCTGCCGGCCGAAGATCGTCTCGGCGACGATCGCACCGGTGACGGTGTTGCCGGCGAGGATGCCGAGGATCGTCAGAGTCGGCAGCGAGGCGTTGCGGAACGCGTGCCGCCACTGCACCGCAGCGCGGGAGAGCCCCGCCGCGCGGGCGGTGGTGATGTACGCCTCCCGCTCGACGTCGGCGAAGCTGCGGGTCAGCACCTGCGCGAGCATCGCCGAGGTGGGGATCGCCATCGTCACCGCCGGCAGGATCAGGCTCGCCGGCGTCGCACTGCCCGTGGAGGGCAGCAGGTGCAGCGTGAAGGCGAAGAACTGGATGAGCAGCAGGCCGATCCAGAAACCGGGGAACGCGACTCCCGCGGAGGGCAGCCGGCTCAGCAGCACCTTGAGCGGTCGCCACTGCACGTACGCCGCCAGGTAGGCGAGCGCCGTGCCGCCGACGAGTGCGAGCCCGATCGCGAGGGCGCTGAGCTGGAGGGTTCCCGGCAGCTTCTCGACGATCAGCTGGGTCACCGGGATCCCCTTCGTGATGGAGGTGCCGAAGTCGCCCCGGAGCGCGTTGCCGAGCATGTGCAGGTACTGCTGCCAGACGGGCTGGTCGAGGCCGTAGCGCGCCTGCGCATCAGCGAGCTGCTGCGGAGTCAGAGAGTCGACCTCGACGTTGTTGGCCGAGAGCAGCAGCGCGAGCGGGTCGCTCGGCAGCAGCCACAGCACGGCGAAGGTCACCGTGTAGGCGGCCCACAGCACGAGGACCGCCTGGCCCAGCCGCCCGACGAGGTAGCGGCCGAGGCCCGAGGGGGCCGAGCGGAGGCCCGGCCTCCCCGGTGCCGCGGGTGTCGCGAGGGTCGTCACGGCTGGATCCAGGTCCCGGCGAAGTCGCCGAACGCCTCCGAGGTGAAGCGGAAGCCGTGCACCGCCGACGAGACGCCGGCCAGCTGCACCCGCTCGGCGAAGGGGAAGACGAGCGCGTTGTCGAGCAGGTAGTCCTGCAGCCGGCCGTAGACCGCCGCCCTGGCCGTCGTGTCGACGGTCTGGACGCCCTCGTCGAGCAGGGCCTGCACCTCGCTCGCCTGCTCGGGGGTGAAGTTGTTCACGGCCTGCGCCTTCGATCCTGCGTACCGGGAGTCGATGATCCACTGGATCACTCCCGGGTCGGCCCGGGTGTAGTAGGTCGAGATCAGGTCGTAGTCGCCGCTGTTGAGCACGTCCGCGCGCTGCGCGTTGGTGATCACGTTCAGCTCGAGGTCGATGCCGACCTGCTTGAGCTGGTCCTGGATCAGCTGGTCACCCGCGCCGAACTGCGCCACGATCGGCACCGAGAGGGTGAGCTTCTGCCCGTCCTTGTGGCGGTAGCCGTCGTCACCGAGTGCCCAGCCCGCCTCGTCGAGCAGCTCGCCGGCGCCGTCGGCGTCGAAGGCCAGTGGCGAGGACTCGTCCTTGGAGAAGGGCGTGGTCGTGTTGTAGACGCTCGTCACCGCCGGATAGCCGGCGCCGAAGATCGTCGATGCGTAGGTCTCGCGATCGATCGCCTTCTGCACCGCCTCGCGCACCGTCTGATCCGAGAGGATCTTCCCCTCCGACACGTTCGGGTAGTAGTTGCTCGCGGGGCCCGGCAGCGACCGGCTCTCGACGGTGTCGCCGTTGCCGGTGATCACCGCCTGGTCGTTCTCGGAGATCGGGTTCCGGCCCCAGGCGATGTCGATCTCGTCGCTCGTGAGCTGGCCGACGCGAACGCTGTCCTCGGCGACGTAGCTGACGTCGATGCCGTCGAGGTACGCCTCCCCCGTGTTGTCGCGGAGCGGAGAGCCCCAGGCGTAGCCGGCGCGCTTGTCGAGCGTGATCCCGGTGCCCGGGGTGTAGTCGGTGAGGGTGAAGGGCCCGGAGCCGACCACGGCACCGAGGCAGCGCTCCTCGGGCGTCTTCTCGTAAGAGGAGGCGGCGAGGATCGCGAGGTTGGTGGTCGAGGTGCCCTGGAGGAACGCGGCGTTGGGGGTCGAGAACGTGACCTTCACGGTGTCGGCGTCGACCACCTCCGTGCCCGAGTAGCCGGCCAGGTAGACGCCGCCGTAGGCAGCGGGCAGCTGCGCGAGGGTCGCCTGGTCGTTGTCGAAGGCGGTCTTGACGCTGTCGGCGGTGAACGCCGTGCCGTCCGAGAACGTCACGTCGGTGCGCAGATCGAAGGTGTACTCGGTTCCCGCGTCGTCGACGCTCCAGGCGGTCGCGAGCCACGGCTCGATCTCGCCCGTCTCAGGGTCCTGGTCGGTCAGGGAGTCGGCGACGTTGCGGATCACCGTGCGGTGCTCGATCCAGTAGGTCTGGAACGGATCGACGCACGAGAACGCGGCGTTGTCGGGGAAGAAGGCGAGCGAGAGCCGGCCGCCCGAGACCGGGGTCGCGTCGTCGGTGGCGGTGCCCGCTTCGGAGGATCCGGAGCAGGCGGTCAGGGCGAGGGCGGCGGCGAGGGTGAGCGCGGTCGCGCCCGCCCAGCGGGATCGTCGGTGAGTCATGGCTGTGTCTCCAGAGCAGGGGATGTCAGTGGGAGGAGTCAGTGGGCGGCGGCGGCGAGGGTGCGCGTGCCGGCGATCAGGAGGGCGGCGTCGTCCTGCGGCGGGTGCACGCGCGAGGCGAGGACGTCGCGCAGGTGGCGTTCGAGCGGGTTGTGCCGCGTGAGTCCGGGGTTGCCGAGGGCGGCGACGGCGGTCTCGACCGCCGTGATCGCCGAGCGGGTGGCGAGCAGCTTGCCGACGACGAGGCGCTCGGCGGCCGTCGGATCGCCCGCGTCGACGCGGGCGGCGAGCGAGAGCAGCACCTCCTCGGCCTGCACGAGCTGCGCCTCGATCTCGCCGGCGACCAAGCGGATGCGCTCCGTCGTCGCGATCGGACGCCCGAGCGAGGTCGGGATCCGCTCGTTCGCGAACCGCACGAAGAAGCTCTGCGCCGCCCGCCCGACGCCCACGTAGAGCGCCGCGACCGCGAGGCCGAAGCCTCCGCCCGCTCCCGCCTCCGGAGCGAGCTGCGAGCGCGGGGTGCCGCGGAAGTGCTCGAACGGCAGGCGGACCTGCTCGTAGACCACGTCGTGCGTGCTCGAGGCGCGCTGGCCGAGGTGGTCCCACGTCTTCTCGATCCGGACGCCCGGAGCATCTCCCGGGACGATCGCGTGCGCGAGCTCGGGCTCACCCGAGGCGCCCTGCAGGTCGACCGCCCAGACCAGGTGGTAGGCGAGCCCCTCGGAGCCGGTGGCGAAGCCCTTGCGTCCCTCCAGCACCCACTCGTCGCCGTCGCGACGGATCGTCGTCGCGGGCAGACCGCCGCGGGCGGGGGCACCCCACTCGGGCTCGGCCCGCACCGCGTTCAGCAGCACCGGGCGCTCGGCGGAGTCGGCGAGGACGCGGCGGTACAGCCCGTCGGGCCAGGTCGCGCCGCGGTCCTGCGCAGCGTGCTGCAGCACGGTCATCGCCGAGATCAGCGCGACCGCCGGGTCGCCCTGACCGAGCGCGCCGAAGATCCGGACGAGGTCGAGAGTAGAGGGCGGGGTGCCGCCGTAGCGAGTGCCGACCGCGACGGTGAGCAGTCCCGCGTCGTGGACGGCACGGATCCCCTCCCACGGGAACTGGGCGGTGCGGTCGTAGCGCTCGGCGGTCTCGGCGAGGCGGGCGGTGAGCCGGGCGAGCGCCCGGTCCGAGAGGTCGGGGGTGACGCGGGCGGGCGTGTCGAGCAGCGTCACGCGCTCGCTCCGATCAGCTCGGTGCTCTCGAGCGGAGGCTGCGCGACGATCTCGCCGCGGCGGCCGGTGACCTCGCGGTGCGCGAGCTCCTCGCGGACGAGCGGGATGATGTGGCGCCCGTAGTCGACCGCGTCGTTCAGGTTGTCGTAGCCGCGGATCGAGATCAGATCGGCGCCGAGGTCGACGTAGTCGAGGATCGCGGCGGCGACGGTCTCGGGCGTGCCGACGAGAGCGGTGGAGGCGCCCTGCGCTCCGGTCGCGGTCGCGGTCGGCGTCCAGAGGGCGCGGTCGTGCAGATCCTTGCGGCGCGCGATGTCGAGCAGGCGCTGCGAGCCGACGTTAGCCGGACCGTTCGCATCGGGCGTCTGCACCCACAGGCCCTTCCTCGGGTCGGCGGTCGCGGCCGAGCGCCCCTGCAGGATCCCGAGGATCCGGTGCGCCTTCTCCCACGCGAGCTCCTCGGTCGGCGCGATGATCGGCCGGAAGGTGACCCAGGTGCGCGGGGTGTCGGGGCGGCCGGCCGCGAGTGCGGCGTCGGCGATCCGGTCGATCTGCTGCTGGGTGTCGGCGAGCGGCTCGCCCCAGAGCCCGAAGATGTCGGCGAGCGCGCCGCCCTGACGGTAGGCCTCGTCACTCGAGCCCCCGACCGAGACGGGGATGCTCCCCCGCACCGGCCGCACCCGCGAGACGAAGTCCTCGAAGCGGTAGTAGGTGCCCTCGTGGTCGAACGGCTCCGTGGCCGACCAGACCTGCCGGAGGATCCGGATGTACTCCTCCTGGCGGGCGTAGCGCTCGACCTTGGTCAGGCGGTCGCCCTCGCGGGCCTGCTCGTGGTCGTTGCCTCCGGCGATGAAGTGCACGACTGCGCGGCCGATCGAGAGCTGATCGAGCGTCGCGAGCGCCTTGGCGGCGACCGTCGGGTAGATCGTGTTCGGGCGGAGCGCGACGATCGGCTTCAGGTGCTCGGTGTACTGCGTGACCGCGGCGGCGATGGTGAACGGGTCGTGCCCGGCCGAACCGTAGGGCACGAGCGTGTAGTCGAAGCCGCCGTCCTCGAGGATCCGCGAGTAGCGGCGGAGGTAGGCAACGTCGATGCCGGGCTGGGTGAGCCCGTTGACCTCGTTGGAGCTGTTGACGTTGATCGCGGAGATGAACTCGACGGCCATGGTGGTGTCCTTTCGACAGGAGGTGCGCGAGGGCGCGGAGAAGAGCTCGCGGGCACGGCGGAGCAGCCCGGAGGAGGGAGGTCGACGGCGCTGCTCGAGGAGCGCGGGTCGCGTGCGGCGGAGTCCGCCGCGTCGGTCGGAGAGCGCGACGCGGGAGCGTCAGTGCGGGCGACGCGGAGACGTCAGCACCGGGCGGTCAGCGAGAGGCTGGACAGGAACATCCGCGCACCGACGCGAAGGGGTTCCCGCCCACCGGCATTCGGCCCGGGCGCATCCGGCCGGCCGCTGCGTCGACGCGCGCCGCTCGGACCGCGCCGGAGGGCGCAGTCGAGACGAGGGCACGCGGGGAGGACATGTCGTCGACGCTACGGGCGGCGAGCCCGCGGCGTCCAACGATGATTCCGGATGCGTTCCGATCGGCGAACCCGATCGTTGGTAAGAATTCGTCATGTTCGAGCGTGCTCACGAGCGGACCTCGCGCAGCGGCGTCCTGATGGGGGACGGGCCGAACAGCTCGACGAGCGCGGCGAGCGCCGTGTCCTCGACATCGGGCGCGAGTCCGCGGCGCGAGACCAGCCGGAGGTTCACCGAGCCCAGAGTGGGCAGGTCGCGCCGCGCCTCGAGTCCGTCGGCGACGGCGCCCTGGTGCGAGGTCGGCAGCACCGCGACTCCGATGCCCGCTCTCGCCGCAGCGATCACGCCCTCGAGCCCCGCGGACTCGGCGACCACCCGCACCTCGTGCCCGAACGCTCCGAGCTGCTGCAGGGCGCGCTGGCGCATCCCGCACGGCTCGGAGTAGGCGACGAGCGGGATCGGGGCGCCCTCGGCGGGCTGCCAGCCCGGCGCCGCGTACCAGTCGAGCGGCAGCGTCGCGATCTGGCGGCCCGGCAGGTCACCGCCGACCCCGAGGATGACCGCGAGGTCGACGACCCCGCGGGCCACCGCCTCCGCGAGACGGGTGGAGCGCTCGAGCGAGAAGGTGAGCGGACGGTCGTCGAAGGCGCGGCGCAGCGTCTCGAGCAGCCGGGGCAGCAGCTGCTCGGCGGCGGGCTCGGTGAGACCGAGGGCGAGCGGGTTCTCGCTCGCCGCATCGAGGGTCTCGAGCGCGTCGTCGTGGACGGCGAGGATGCGGCGGGCCTGCACGAGGAGGCGCTCACCGGCGGGGGTGAAGCGGGCCTTGCGCCCCACCTTCTCGATGAAGGTGCGCTCGAGCCGGCGCTCGAGGGTGCGGACGTGCTGTGACACCGTCGGCTGGCTGATGTGCAGCGCGACGGCCGCGCGCCCGAAGCCGCCGCAGTCGGCGATCGCCACGAGCGTGCGCAGGTGGCCGATGTCGAGGGTCTCGGGCATCCCCCGACGCTACTGACGGCCCGCGCCTGCCGGGATCGCGACCGCAACACGCCGACATGTCCAGGAGACGACGGAGCGGACGAGACCTCGGAAGGACCCGTCCGCTCCGGAGGATCGGACTCAGTGCGCGATCACCGGCTCCGCCCCGGGAGTCGTCGCGATCGCGTCCGACCTGCGGCGGAACAGCAGCACCGACAGCACCGCGCCGAGGGCGAAGAATCCCGCGCCCCAGCCGTACGCCACCGCGTAGCTCTGCACCGCGGCCTCCGCCACCGTGGTCGCCGTCGCCGGAGCGTGCGAGGCGAGGTAGTCGGTCACCGCGGTCGCCGCGAGCGTGTTCAGCAGCGCTGTGCCGATCGAGCCGCCGACCTGCTGGCTCGTGTTGACCATCGCCGAGGCGACCCCGGCGAAGCGCATGTCCACTCCGCGGGTCGCCGTCTGCATCGAGCCGGGCATGATCGAGCCCACCGCGAAGCCGAGCACCATCAGGGCGGGGAGCACGTCGGCGGCGTACGCGCTGTCGAGGTCGAGGCGGGTGAGCAGCAGCATGCCGATCACGCCGAGGACCATTCCGGACGGGACCATGATCTTCGGGCCGAGGCGGGGCAGCAGCAGATTGGTGCCGAGCTGCGCGGCGAGGACGAGCATCCCGATCATCGGCAGGAAGGAGAGGCCGGTCTGGATCGGCGAGTAGCCCAGCGACACCTGGAGGAAGTAGGTGACGAACAGGAAGATGCCGAACATGCCGGCTCCCGCGATCAGCACCGACAAGTAGGCGGCTCCGCGGTCGCGGTCGAGCACGATCTGCAGCGGCAGCAGCGGGTGCTCCGTGGTGCGCTGGCGCAGCACGAAGCCGACCAGCAGCACGACGGCGGCGGCGAGCGGCACCCAGGTCATCGGCGAGTCCCAGCCGTCGGTCTCGGCGTTGGCGAAGCCGAACACCAGCCCGAACAGTGCGGCGGAGACGAGGATCGTGCCGGGCGCGTCGAGCTTCGGGCGCGGCCCGGTGCGGTCGATGGCCGGAACGAAGACGATCGCGCCGATCACCGCGACGACCGCGATCACCACGTTGATGTAGAGGTTCCACCGCCAGTCGAAGCTCTCGGTGAGCACTCCGCCGAGGAGGAGGCCCACGGCACCGCCGGCACCCGCGATCGCGCCGAAGACGCCGAACGCGCGCGCCCGCTCCTTCGGGATCGTGAACGTCGTGGTCAGCACGGCGAGCGCCGTCGGAGCGAGGAGCGCTCCGAACACCCCCTGCAGCGCCCGGGCGGCGATGAGCAGCTCGAAGTTCGGGGCGGCTCCTCCCAGGGCGGAGGCGAGGGCGAAGCCGACGAGGCCGATGATGAAGGTGCGCTTGCGGCCGAGCAGGTCGGAGAGGCGCCCGCCGAGCAGGAGCAGGCTGGCGAAGGCGAGGGAGTAGGCGGTGACGACCCACTGGCGGTCGCCGTCCGAGAAGCCGAGGTCGGCCTGCGCAGCCGGGAGGGCGATGTTCACCACCGTCGAGTCGAGGACGACCATCAGCTGGGCGAGGCCGACGGCCACGAGGGTCCACCAGCGGCGGTTCGGGCGAGCCGGGGCCGCGGGGGCGGCGCTCTGCGGCTGCGAGGAGGTCTGGGTCATGGGCTCGACCATATACGAGACCGAGCAGTTCCGGAACTGCGGAGTTCTTCATTTAGCATGGACCTCACGCGGGACCACGCCGGTCCCGCCGAGACCGACAGGAGCAGCCGCGATGACGCCGCCCACTCCCCCCACCGCTGCGTGCGAGACCGCGCGTCCCGGACGCCGTCGCGACCCGAGCCGCGACGGCGAGATCCTGACCGCCGCCCTCGACGTGCTCGCGGAGACCGGCTACGAGGGCATGACCATCGACATGGTCGCCACCCGCGCCCGAGCGGGGAAGGCGACCGTCTACCGCCGGTGGGACTCCAAGTCCGAGCTCGTCCTCGACGCCCTCTCCTGCCTCAAGGGAGCCGACCTCGCGGAGGAGTCGCCGCCCGACACCGGCTCGCTCCGCGGCGACCTGATCGCGCTCATCAAGCCGCACTCGATCGAGGAGGCCGAGCGGAAGCTGCACATCATGTCCGGCGTCGTCGCGATGATCTCCAAGGCCCCCGAGCTCGCGGACGCCGTGCGCAGCGCGATCGTGGAGCCGCGGGCGCGCGCCAACCGCCTCCTGCTGAACCGCGCCGTGGCGCGGGGCGAGGTCGCGGCCGGCATCGACGTGGAGCAGCTGGCGCTGATCACGCCCTCGATGGTCGCCTACCGGGTGCTGCTGCTGCGCGAGCCGGTGGACCGCGACTACCTGGTCTCCCTGATCGACACGGTGCTCCTGCCCGCGGCCGGCGTGCGCGCGGGCTCCGACGACGTCCCGCGGGTCTGAACGGACCCCCTCGCGGCCCCGGAAGCAGGGTGAGCGGACGCCCGCGGCGCGAGCACACCCCGCGAGCCTCCTAAAATCGGAGTCATGTCGAAAGTGTTGAGCAGTCTGCCCGTGGGCGAGCGTGTCGGAATCGCATTCTCGGGAGGCCTCGACACATCCGTCGCCGTCGCCTGGATGCGCGAGAAGGGCGCGGTGCCCTGCACCTACACCGCCGACATCGGCCAGTACGACGAGCCCGACATCGAGAGCGTCCCCTCCCGCGCGGCCCAGTACGGCGCCGAGATCTCGCGCCTCGTCGACGCGAAGAGCGCGCTGGTCGAGGAGGGGCTCGTCGCCCTGCAGTGCGGCGCCTTCCACATCCGCTCCGGCGGCAAGACCTACTTCAACACCACTCCCCTCGGCCGGGCCGTGACCGGCACCCTCCTCGTCCGCGCCATGCGCGAGGACGGCGTCGACATCTGGGGCGACGGCTCGACCTACAAGGGCAACGACATCGAGCGGTTCTACCGCTACGGCCTGCTCGCCAACCCCCGCCTGCGCATCTACAAGCCCTGGCTCGACGTGCAGTTCGTCAACGAGCTCGGCGGCCGCACCGAGATGTCGGAGTGGCTGGTCGCCCGCGGCTTCCCCTACCGCGACGCCACCGAGAAGGCCTACTCGACCGACGCCAACATCTGGGGCGCCACCCACGAGGCCAAGCGCCTCGAGGAGCTCTCCAGCGGACTCGAGCTCGTCGAGCCCATCATGGGAGTCGCGTCGTGGCGCGACGAGGTCGAGATCGCCTCCGAGGTCGTCTCGGTGCGGTTCGAGGCCGGCCGCCCCGTCGCGCTGAACGGCGTCGAGTTCTCGGACGCCGTCGCGCTCGTGCTCGAGGCGAACGCCATCGGCGGACGCCACGGGCTCGGCGTCTCGGACCAGATCGAGAACCGGATCATCGAGGCCAAGAGCCGCGGCATCTACGAGGCCCCCGGAATGGCGCTGCTGCACATCGCCTACGAGCGCCTGCTGAACGCCATCCACAACGAGGACACCGTCGCCCAGTACCACTCGGAGGGCCGCCGTCTCGGCCGCCTGATGTACGAGGGCCGCTGGCTTGACCCCCAGTCGCTGATGCTGCGGGAGTCCATCCAGCGCTGGGTCGGCTCGGCCGTGTCCGGCGAGGTCACCCTGCGCCTGCGCCGCGGCGACGACTACACGATCCTCGACACCACCGGCCCCGCGCTGAGCTACCACCCCGACAAGCTCTCGATGGAGCGCGTCGGCGACGCCGCCTTCGGCCCCGAGGACCGCATCGGGCAGCTCACCATGCGCAACCTCGACATCGCCGACTCCCGCTCGCGTCTCGAGCAGTACGCGGCCGCCGGCCTCGTCGGCGGTCCGACCGCCGAGCTCGTCGGCGAGCTCGAGATCGGCGAGGCCGACGCGATCACCGAGGGCGGCGGATCCGCAGCGGCCGACGCGCTCGGACGCGCCACCGACCTGGCCTCGGAGGGTGCGGCGTTCGACGCCGGCACCGACTGACCCCGCCTGCCCGACGCCCCCGCGCGCCTCCGTCCCACCGGGACGCGAGGCGCACGGGGGCGTCGTGCTGTGCCCGTCGTCCCGGCGCACCGAGTGCGAGCAGCGGGCACGGCCCGCGGGCGGTGCTCCGGCGTTCGCGGCGCCGCCGTCAGGGCGCGGAGGACCGAACCAGTGCGAGCGCCGCGTCCACGGTGGCGAGCGACTGCTCCGGATCGACCCGAGCCAGCACGAGCGCGGCCACCAGCAGCGACACGAGGACGTCCGCCTGAGCCGACGCCCACGACTGCGCGTCGGGCCAGCGGGCCAGAGCTCCGGCGCGCAGTGCGCCCAGCAGCTCGGCCCGGTAGTCGGCGATCACCTCGCGCACCGCGTCGTCGCGCGCGATCGGCGCTCCCGCCGCGTTGAGCAGCAGGCAGCCGCTCCGGGCGGAGAGCGTGCGGGAGTCGGCGAGCGCCGCCCGCAGCCCGGTGAAGTACTCCTCGAGCGCCGTCGGCGACGCCCCGCCCGGATCGACGAGAGGGGCGAGCCGGGGCCGCACCACTTCGTCGAGGTAGCTCTGCACGGCCGCGTCGAAGAGCCCGCGCTTGCTGCCGAAGGCGTGGTAGAGGCTGGAGCGGCGCAGTCCCGTCGCGGACTCCAGGTCCGGGAGCGACGCCTCCTCGAAGCCGCTCTCCCAGAAGACGGCGCGGGCGGCGCGGACGACCTCCTCGGTGTCGAAGCCCTGCGTGCGACCCACGGCGCCCCTCCTGACGGGTGACAGCTGCGGCGCCGCACTGGCGCGGACCGCTCGTCCCAGTATATTGTGGACTGGTCGTTACACAATCGGTGCGGAGCCCTCCGCACCACGACAACCGCCTGGAGGCCCGCCGTGATCGTTCTCGGACTGGTGCTCGCCGCTCTCGCCGCGGCGCTGCACGTCTACATCTTCGTGCTCGAGTCGGTCCTCTGGACGACCCCGCGTGCCCGCTCGACGTTCGGCACGACCGCCGGCGAGGCGGAGGCGACGAAGGAGATGGCCTACAACCAGGGCTTCTACAACCTCTTCCTCGCCGTCGTCACCGTGGCCGGCATCGTCGCCGTCGTGACCGGGGCCACCGCCGTCGGCGCGGCCCTCGTGTTCGCCGGCGCCGGATCGATGGTCGCCGCAGCGCTCGTCCTGCTCCTCTCCGCTCCGACCAAGCGCCGCGCCGCGCTGACCCAGATGACTCCGGGTCTGCTCGCGGTGATCGCGCTCGCCGTCGGCCTCGCACTCTGATCCCTTCCGCTCCACCACCACGAAAGGCCCCATGAGCACCGTCACCAGCACCCAGATCCAGCTCGTCCGCCGCCCCGACGGCTGGCCCGTCGCCGAGGACTTCCGGACCGCGACCGTCGAGTACGGCGACCCGGCCGCGGGCGAGATCCGCGTCGAGAACGCCTTCCTCTCGGTCGACCCCTACATGCGCGGCCGCATGAACGACGTGAAGAGCTACACCCCGCCCTTCGCCCTCGGCGAGACCATGACCGGCGGCGCCGTCGGCCGGGTGACCGTCTCCGACGATCCCGCGTTCCCCGTCGGCAGCGCGGTCCTGCACCAGCTCGGCTGGCGAGACGTCGTGCAGGCCGAGTCGTCGCAGTTCCGCGTCGTCCCCGAGATCCCCGGAGTGCCGCTCTCGCTCCGCCTCGGCATCCTCGGGATGACCGGTCTCACCGCGTACGTCGGGCTCACCGCCATCGCGGGCATGAAGGAGGGCGACACCGTCTTCGTCTCGGGCGCCGCGGGAGCCGTCGGCTCGGCCGCCGGCCAGATCGCGCGCCTCCTCGGAGCCGAGCGGGTCGTCGGATCCGCGGGCTCGGCCGAGAAGGTCGCCCTGCTGACGGAGAAGTACGGCTACGACGCCGCCTTCGACTACCACTCCGGCCCGGTCCGCGAGCAGCTGGCCGAGGCCGCGCCCGACGGGATCGACGTGTACTTCGACAACGTCGGCGGCGACCACCTCGAGGCGGCGCTCGACGCCTTCCGCGACGGCGGCCGCGCGGCTCTCTGCGGCGCGATCGCCGGCTACAACAGCACCGAGAAGACGCCGGGCCCCGACAACATGGCGAACATCATCACCCGCGGTCTCACTCTGCGCGGCTTCACGCTGTCCGGCTACCTCGACCACGCGCCGGAGTTCAACCGGCTGATGGCCGGCTGGTTCGCCGACGGCGAGATCGCCTACGACGAGACCGTCGTCGACGGCATCGACCACGCCGTGGACGCGTTCCTGTCGATGATGCGGGGCGGCAACACCGGCAAGATGGTCGTCCGCGTCTAGCGCCGACACCGGTGCGGCGGGCGCGAGGAGGGGCACCTCCGCACGCCCGCCGCGCGAGGCGGCCTCCGCACCCGGGGACACCTCCCCGTTCGCGACCGTCTCCCTGTCCGGGATCTCGGAGCAGGCGCGCGGATCCATGGGGCCGATCGGTCCGGGCGGTGGCAGACTGCGGACATGAGCACGTTCTCGCGCCGGACCGGCGCCTCCGCGCTGGCAGCAGCAGCACTCGTCCTCGTCCTCTCCGGCTGCGCGGGCAGCGGCGGAGCCCCGTCGGCGCGGACGCCGCTCCCTTCACCGACCAGCACCGCGACCGCGACCGCTGCTCCTACGCCTACTCCGATCCCGACCGTGACGGTGACGGTCACGGCGACTCCCGAGCCCTCCTCGACCGGCTCTCCCTCCGTGGATCCGACGGCAGCGCGCTGCACCGGCTCCGACCTGACGATGGAGTACCGGCCCGACCCCGACGCGTCGGGTGCCGGGAACAGCGCCTTCGACCTCGTGCTCACCAGCACCTCCTCCTCGGACTGCGCTCTCGCGGGCATCCCCGGCGTCTACGCGACCGACGCCGGTGGGAACCGCATCAGCGCGGTCGCCGACGCCTCCGGCCCGAACCCCGACGCTCCCGTGATCCTCGTACCGGGCGCCCAGGCGGACGTCCGGGTCGCCTGGCACTCCCCCGGCGCCTACGGCTGCACGGTCGGGACCTCCGCGTACCTCGTCGCCGAGGTCCTCGACGCGGAGGACGGCGCGGTCCGCGCTCCCGCCGAGCTGCAGGTCTGCACCGACGGCACCGTGATGATGGACGCCTCCGCCTACACGCTGCTCTGAGCTCTCCCCGAGCGCGCACCCCTCCCGAGCGGCCCGCTCACCGGGCGCGACCCCTTGACCGGGCGCGGCGCAGCCGGGACCCTCGCACTACACGTCCCCACCCCACCCCGGAGGTCACCATGAAGGTCGGCTCACTCGTTCTCCGTCTCGCCGTCGGCGGGCTCTTCGTCGGACACGGTCTGCAGAAGCTGCGGGGCTCGTTCGACGGCCCCGGCCTCGACGGCACCGAGCAGATGATGTCGAGCCTGGAGATGCACCCGGCTCGGCGCAACGCCGTCGCCGCCGCCGTGACCGAGACGGCCGGAGGCGCCGCTCTCGCGCTGGGCGCCGCGACTCCGCTCGCCGCCGCCGGACTCATCGCCACGATGGTCACCGCCGTGCGGAAGGTGCACTGGAGCAACGGCCTGTGGAACGCGGGTGGCGGGTGGGAGTACAACGGCGTCCTCGTCGCGGCGACGGCCGCGATCGTCGCCGACGGCCCCGGCGCGCTCTCGTTCGACGCCCTGATCGGCAAGCGCAAGTGGGGAGCCGGATGGGCGCTGTTCGCCCTGATCGGCGGAGCGGCTGCGTCGACCGGCCTGATCGAGGCCGGGCGCCGCGCCGCTCCGGTCGGAGCGGGCCCCTCCGGCTCCGACCAGGACGGGGCGGACGACGACGGCTCCGACTCGACCGCCTCGTAGCCCCGCTCCGCCGCACTGCGCGGGCGCGGTAGCGTCGGAGGCGTGACCGAGACACGCGCCTCCGACCCCGACCGTCCCGAGACCGACGCGCTCGCCCTCTGGCTCGCGGCGGTCGAACGCCTCGACGCCCAGGACGACCCGGACGGTGTCGTCGAGCGGATGCGCGTCCTCGCAGCCCGCTACCCGGGACACGACGGAGTCGCCGCTTTCGAGCTGGGCGGTGCCCTCGACAGCGCGGGACACGAGGCGGAGGCGGCGGTCGAGTACGAGCGCGCCCTCGCCGCCGGCCTCGACGACGAGCGGCGGGCACGGGTGACGATCCAGTACGCCTCGACGCTCCGGAACCTCGGCCGCACCGACGAGGCGATCGATCTCCTCGCCGGCGCCGCTGCGCACCCCGCGGTCGGCTCCGCGCGGGAGGTGTTCCTCGCGCTCGCTCTGCACAGCGCCGGGCGCGTCGACGAGGCCCTGCGGATCACGCTGGAGGCGCTGGCCCCGGGACTCCCCCGCTACCAGCGCTCCGTCCGCGCCTACGCCGCCGCCCTCACCGATCCCGAGCAGTAGCGCGGGCGGCACCTCCGCCCAGAGGCTCGGCGCGGCGAGCGCCGATGCCTCCGGCGCGACGGCGCCGTCTCAGCCCTCGAGCAGGATCGCGTCGATCTGGCCCATCGCCTGGCGGAGCCCCTCCTCCATGCCCATCTGGACCATCTGCTCGAGCTGCTCGACCGACTCGAATCGGCTGCTGAGGACCATCCGCGTGCGCCCCTGCTCGATCTCGTCGAGGGTGACCGCGGCTCGGGTGACGCCCAGCGCGTCGACCGGGTCGCCCCGCTCGTCGGCGAAGCCGTCCTCGAACTCGAACCGCGTCGGCTCCTCCACCCGGGTCACGCGCCACCAACCGCGTGCCTGCTCGCCGTCCGGTCCGGTCATGACGTAGGCGCTCCGCCCGCCCTCGACCGGCTCGTGCCGCTCGAAGGTCGCCGGCCAGGTCGGCGGCCCCCACCAGCGCTCGAGGCGGCGGGGGTCCGTCCAGAGGAGCCAGACGCGCTCGATCCCGGCGTCGAACTCGGCGGTCACGGTCAGGGTCAGTTCCTCGATGTCCTTCACGGACTGCAGCACGCTCATCGCGCCTCTCCCTCCAGCAGGTCCCGCGCGCCGGCCGGCTCGCGGGTGTCACTCCTCGTCGAGGAGGTCCGACATGCGGTCGATCCTCCCCGCCCACAGCTGCTCGTACGTGTCGAGCAGGCGCGACGCCCGCCGCACTGCGGCGACCTCGCCCTGCACCAGCTGCTCCCGCCCCCTCCTCCGCTTGCGGACGAGTGCCGCCCGCTCGAGGACGGCCACGTGCTTCTGCACCGCCGCGAACGACATCTCGTAGCGCGCCGCGAGTGCGGAGACGGACTGCTCGCCGACCAGCACCCGGGCGACGATGTCGCGTCGGGTGCTGTCGGCCAGCGCCCGGAAGAGCAGGTCGATGTCGGCGTCCGTTCGTACAACCATGTGGTTGCACATTAGGGCCGACCCTCCCCCGGCGCAAGGGCGACAGGTCTGCGGGCGAGCGCGTCGCCCCGGCGCCCGACCTCAGGCGCCGGCGGCGTCGAGGGCCTCCGCAGCGGCGGCGAGCACCCAGTCCGGCAGGGGACGGGCCGCGAACAGCGAGGCGTAGAGCCGAGCCATCGAGTCGTCGGGGTCGAGCCGCAGCGCCTCGTCGAGATGGAGCCCGGCGAGGCTCGAGACTCCCCTCGCCCACCAGCACCAGGCGAGCACGGTGAGCACGGAGGAGCGCGCCTCCTCCGGCGCCAGCGCGGCAGCACGGGCGAGGAGTCCGGTCGCCCGCGCCAGACGGGCGCGCTCGGGAGCGCGCCCGCTGCCGAGCAGCAGGGCCGACAGCTCGAGGTCGTGGTCGTCGTCCGTTCCGGCGCGGGCCTCGCCGACCGCGACGGGTGGCACACCGACCCCCGCCTGCGCGTTCCGCGCGATCTGCACGGTCACCCGGTCGCGGAGGGGCGGCGACTGCAGGGTACGCACGATCAGTCCTTCGCGGCGGACGTCCCGCGGCCCGCTGAGCCAGCGCTCGACGAGCCGCTCCGTGTCGTCGACCAGGGGCGGCCGGCGGAGCACCTCCGCGACGAGCGTGCGATCGGCCTCGGCGACCGGCGGCAGCACCGAGAGCGCGTCGATGTCCAGAGGCTCGTCGGCCACCGCTCGGGCGAGGACGCCGGTCTCGCTCCGCTCGATCTCGAGGAGCGGACGTGGCCTGCGGCACTCCTCGGCGTCCGTGTAGCGCCCCCATCCGTCGGCGGCGATGCAGGCCACGGCGACGATGTCCAGGCGCGTGCGCTCCAGGCACCGGAGCACCGCGCGACCGAGGTCGAGATGCGGGATCCCCCGCTCTTCCGCGTAGCCCGCACGGGTGCAGACCACCACCAGCACACCGGTGGCCCGCGGCATCGTCTCCATCACGGCCGCGCAGCCGCCCGCCAGCGCCTCGGCCTCCCTCCCGCGCAGTGCCTCCGGGAGCGGGATCCGGAAGCCTCCCCCGGCGCGCGTGCCGAGGAACGGCACCACCACGACGGACTCCTCCGGCCGGATGCCGATGATGGAGGGGACAGCCGCCAGGAGGTCCTGGATCGCGCTCGCCCGCAGGACTTCGGGATCGCGGCGGCGGGAGGGAGGAGCAGGGGTTCGCTGTGTGGATGTCATGTCCGACACCCTGCTCGCGTGGCGGGCACAGCAGGATCCCGCAGGCCCGGACCGGGGATGACCGGAGCGGATCGGCACCTGTGGAGGAGCGCCCGGGGCTGTCGGCTCAGCCGGTCGCGGGCGCTCGCAGCACCTTCGCCATCGGCCGCCCCTTCGCGATCTCGTCGATCAGCTTGTCGAGGTACCGGACGCGCTGCATCAGCGGATCCTCGATCGTCTCGACCCGCACACCGCAGATCACCCCCGTGATGGCTGAGGCCTCCGGAGGCAGGCGCGCCGCCGCGAAGAACTCCTCGAAGGTCGTCCTGCTGTCGAGGTGCCGGGTCAGCTCCTCGTCCGAGAAGCCGGTGAGCCAGCGCACCGCCTCGTCGACCTCCTCCCTCGTCCGGCCCTTGCGCTCCGCCTTCGCCACGTGGAGGGGATGCACGTCGGCGAACGCCATGGAGAAGATCCTGCTCATGGCGCGGAAGCGTACTCCCGGATCGGCGGGCGCGGCAGAGGCGCCCGCCCCGCTATCCTCCCCAGTGGCCCTCGCGCCTCCACCCGCAGCCCACAGAGAGAACCACCGTGAGCCTCCTCCGCACCAAGTCCGTCGAGCAGTCGATCGCCGACACCGATGAGCCCGAGTACAAGCTCAAGAAGTCGCTGACCGCGCTCGATCTCACGGTCTTCGGCGTCGGAGTCGTCATCGGCGCCGGCATCTTCACCCTCACCGGCCGCGCCGCCCACGACATCGCCGGGCCGGCGATCGTCCTGAGCTTCGTCGTGGCCGCCTTCGCCTGCGCCCTCGCGGCCATGTGCTACGCCGAGTTCGCCTCCACGGTCCCGGTGTCGGGCTCCGCCTACACCTTCTCCTACGCCTCCCTCGGCGAGCTCTTCGCCTGGATCATCGGCTGGGACCTGATCCTCGAGCTGTTCCTCGGAGCGAGCGTGGTCGCGCAGGGGTGGAGCGCCTACCTCGGGTCGCTGCTGCAGCAGCTGGGAGTGACGCTCCCACCGGCGCTCACCTACGGCGGCGTGGTCGACGTGCCGGCGATCCTGCTCGTCCTCGTGCTCGGCGCGCTGATGACCTTCGGCATCAAGGAGTCGCTGCGCGTGAACCTGGTGCTCGTCGCGATCAAGCTGTTCATCGTCCTGTTCGTCATCATCGCGGGCCTGCAGTTCGTGAACACCGCCAACTACACGCCGTTCGTCCCCGCCGCCGAGCCCTCGCAGTCCGCATCCGGGCTGACCCAGCCGCTGCTCCAGTTCCTCTCGGGCATCGAGCCGGCCACGTTCGGGGTCGGCGGCATCATCGCCGGCGCCTCCCTGGTGTTCTTCGCCTACATCGGGTTCGACGTCGTGGCGACGACCGCGGAAGAGACCCGCCGGCCCCAGCGCGACCTGCCCATCGGCATCATCGCCTCGCTGATCATCTGCACGGTCCTCTACTGCGCCGTCGCCCTCGTCGTGACCGGCATGGTCCCCTACCGCGAGCTCGACCCGTCCGCCGCGCTCGCCAACGCGTTCGCGTACCACGGGCAGACCTGGATGGCGACGGTCATCTCGGCCGGCGCCGTCGCCGGTCTGACCACCGTCGTGCTGACGCTGCTGATCGGAGCGACGCGCATCATCTTCGCGATGGCGCGCGACGGACTCCTCCCGCGGCGCCTGGCCACCGTCCACCCGCGCCTGCGGACGCCGTGGTTCACCTCCGTGGTGGTGACGATCGTCGTCGCCCTGCTCGCCGGGCTCACCCCGATCGGCGTGCTCGAGGAGATGGTCAACATCGGCACGCTCTCGGCGTTCGTCCTGGTCTCGGTCGGCGTCGTGGTGCTGCGCCGCAAGCGGCCCGACCTGAAGCGCGGCTTCCGGGTCCCGCTGAACCCGTGGCTCCCGCTGCTCTCGGCCCTGATCTGCACCTACCTGATGCTCAACCTCTCGATCGAGACCTGGCTGCGCTTCCTGATCTGGCTGGCCGTGGGCTTCGTGATCTACTTCGCCTACTCGCGCAGCCACGCGAAGATCGGGAAGTAGGGACAGGCGCCGAGCGTGCAGGCCCTGTCAGTTCGACTCCCCGATAGCGCGAAGGACTTCTCGGCAGGCGTCCTCGAGCGGGATCCTCTCCTGCTCGATCCGTCTGAAGGGCGCCGGTCCTGAGGTCGCGACCACCGAATAGGCCTCTCTCTCGTGCTCGGTCAAGCCTCTCGGCCGAGTGCGCGACGCACGGAGCGGTGTTCCGTGAGGGTCGTGCTTCACTCCACGAGATGCGAACCGTCGGGCGGCGTCGCCGTCCATGAGGATCGACCGGACCGGGACACCGTGCTCGGCGAGAGCCGAGCGGAGGTCGGCGAGGATGGAGAACCCGCGACTGTCGATGTCGCCCCAGTAGACAACGTGCTCGACGTCCCTGAGCCAGTCGACGTCGGCCAGAAGGGAGGCGGCGGCGCTCCCACCCCCCTCGATGACGAGCGCGCCGGGCAGATCCGGGAACCACAGCCTGCAGTCTCGATTCTCCACCACGACGACGACGCGCGGTTCGTACGGAAGGGAGTGCAGATCGCCCGTCGTCCACGAATCGTGTCGACGTCGGCCGCTCTCGAGATACTGCGGGTCCACGTAAGTCAGATGGAGGACGGCGAGACGCGGTCGCAGTTCGGTTCCGAGGTCGCGTCCTGTCAGCACGTCCAGAAGGCGAAGATGCTTGACGAGCCACTTCGAGTGCGCCCCGGGCAGAGGAAGCTGACGACTCGTCCACCCGCTCAGGTCCGAGTGACCGCGAAGCCAGGCGACGGCTTCCACGAGGACATCGATGTCAGGATCAGCGAACATTGCAATGCGCTCCAGGACCCTCGGCGTGAGGATCGCTCCTGACGTGCGCAACGAGATCGCGGCCAGACGACCCCTCTCCACGAACGCGAGCGGTCCGCCCGCCTTCTCCTGCTGCAGAACCGCGAAGGCGGTCTCGAGCGAGTCGACGATCAACTGGAGAGGAGCATCGACCGCGACGCCTTGGACGTTGATGGAGGACCGGATACAGCTGATGCCGCTGACGTCGCCCAGGTTGAAGCCGTCCCACAGCCGCAACCATGAACTCCAGGGTCCGAAGCCCACCTCGGCGACGTGCGACGGCGACGTCACTCCCGGACGAAGGCCCACGGAGATCGGATCGGGTTCCGCGCCGTCGAGATCGGCGAGTACTCTGTCAGCCCAGGTCTTCCGAAGCGCGGCGGCCACGCTCTTCATCGCACCGTCAGGAGTGGTCAGACTCGGCATCGGTCACCTCTCTCCCAGGCCCACCTTCGGCCTGGCCCAGGAGCGTCCGCGCGTGTCTTTGAGGATGTCGTACTCCACCTCGACGTGCGGCTCGATCGCGCTGTACTTGTCGTTCGGGGCACCGATCACGAGCTGGAAGCCGAGACCGCGCCACGCGCCGATCGCCCGCTTGGTGAAGTGGGCGTCGGCCTTGATCAGCGCTTCGTCCATGAAGACCGGGGCGTACCGCGGGCGATCGGCTCCCGCGTCGCCGAGCTGGTAGCGCAGCGCAGCTCCGACGATGAAGGCGATCAGCTCCTGCGACTCCCCGCCGGACTTCTCGCCGATGTGGTCGTACAGCGCCACGTGCGCTCGGGTGACGGCGTCCACGCGCTCGGCGCTGACACGGACGTGGTTGCGGACGTCGACGAGGTCGCCGAAATCGGGCGCGGTGCGCCGCAGCCGCTGGATGAGTCGGGACATCCGCCGGTAGACCTGCTCGCGCTCCTCCTCCGTGGACACCGCCTGGATCTGGGCGCGCACGTCCCGGAGCTCGCGGCGGAACCGGCGGCGCACCTCCGACTGGTTCTCGCGCGTGGTGATCTGCAGGCGGTGACCGTCGTCGTAGAACGGCAGATCCTGCATGATCACGTTGATCGGCTCGATCCGCTCGCGGATCTCCCGCAGCGAGCGGCCGAGCGTGGAGTCGAAGCTCGTGAGGTCGTTGCCGGAGAGAGCGAGCAGGCTGTCGCGCCACTCGGTCTCGAGCCGGTGCAGGCCGCTGGTCTCGAGAGCGTCGAGCAGGCGCTCGAAGTCGCCCGCGGACGCCTCCGGGTCGACGAGGAGATTGGGGTTCGGCCAGCGGTCGAGGAAGCCTGCCATGATCCGGCCGGCGCTCTCCCGCTGCTGCTCGTGCGCCTCGGCTGCGGAGCGGCGGTCCTCCGCGAGACGCTGCGCCGCCGTGGCCAGCGCGGCGTCGAAGCGGACCAGGACGTCCGAGGCGCTGCCGGACGCCGCGGCCTCGGTCAGCGTGAACCGGGCGTCGAGGAAGGCGCGCTGGTCGTCGTCGAGCTCCCGTCCGGCGCGCTCCGCCGCATCGAGAACCCCCTGGCTCGCGTCGACGTCGTCGACCACGACGGCCCACTCCGCCTCGATCCGCTCGCGCTCCACCCCGGCGCGGGCGATCTCCTGGCGGAGGCGCTCGAGGCGGCCGCGCAGCCCGTCCATCTGCTCCTGCAGCCGCGCCAACTCGGGATTCACCTCCGCCACCTCCTCGAGCACCGAGGTCCAGCGCTCCTGCTCGGCGACAAGGGAATCGACGTCGACCTGGTCCCAGGACAGTCCGGCGATGCGGGCGAAGCGGACGAGGCGGTCTTCGACAGCGTCGAGTGCCTCCTCCGCGACTCGGGACGCCTCTGTCGCCGCCGCGCTGCGTGCGCGAGCCGTCTCGACGAGGGCACTCAGCTCGCGCAGCCTGCGCGAGTTCGAGAAGCCCAGGACGTTCGCCGCGCCGTGGCCGCCGTGCGCTCCGCGCTGGCCCTGAGAGAGCTGCCCTGAGAGAGCGAGTGCCAGCCGGTGCCGGCCGAGGTCGCCGGCGCTGTCGACGCAGACGAAGCCGAAACGGTCTTCGAGGCGGTCCTGCAGCCACCCGGTGAAGGGCGTGGAGCGGTAGTCCAGACGGCCGGGCAGTGTCGACGGATCGAGGCCGCGCACCTCCTCGAGACCTGTCTGCACGCCCTCGTAGCGGAGGCGGATCGGAAGGCGCACCGCATCGACGGCGGAGCGGAAGCGGTCGAGATGGGCGACATCGAGCAGGAGCGTCGTCGCGAAGCCGCCGAGAGCGAGGCCGAACGCGTCCCGCCACGGCTCGAACTCGCTCCGCACCTCGACGAGCTCTCCCACGAAGGGCAGGTCGTCGACCGGGAGGTCCGCCGCACGGGCGATGATCTCCCGCGCCTCGTGCAGCGGCCTCGGGATGCTGTCCTGATGCTGGGAGGCCGCGCGGTGCTCCGCGTCGAGGTCGACGAGAGCGCGGACCGCCGCCGTGTGCTCCGTCGTCGCCTCCGCGTAGGCCGCTCGGGCGTCGCGCTTCGTCGCGGCGGCGCTCGTGACGTCGGAAGCGCGTGCGAGAGCCCTCTCGAAGCCCTCGCGGGTGGTCTCCTCCTCACCCAGGGCCCGCAGATCCTCGTCGAGCCGCATCCTGCTGTCGCGCACCGTCTCGAGCCGCCGCTCCACCTCGCGGAGCTCTCGCTGGGCCGTCTCGAGGCGGTCGCCGCCGGAGGCCCGCAGCACCTCGGCGAGGCCGTCCCGCTCCGACTCCGCCGCCTCGGCGAGCGCCCGCTTCTCTCGGAGCACGGCGTCGACGGCGCGGGTGCGCTCGCGCAGCTCCGCCTCGACGTCGCGCAGCAGGCCGAGGCGCTGCTCCGCCCGCCACAGGGCCGCCGGCGACACCGGGGCGTCGAACTCCCCGAGCGCGTCGATGAGGCGCACGCGCTCCGCGGACGCGGCGATGCGCAGGCGCAGGCCCCGCAGCGGCTCGAGTGCCGCGACCTGCTGACGGGCGGTGAGCATCCGCTGCCGGGTGCTCTCGAGTTCGTCGAAGTGGGCGACGACCGCGTCGGCGGAGGCGAGGGTCTCGGGCTCCTCGAGCACGAGCCGCTTGTAGAGGTCGTCGACGGTGGTGATCTGCTGACCCGCCTGGATGCGGGCGAGCAGGCTCATCGCCTTCGATCCGGCTCCCGCCGCTCCGATGCCGAGCACCGCGTGCAGGCGCGCCGAGAACTCGCGATCCGTCGCGAGCGGGTCCAGGCCCGCCGCCCGGAGCGAGGCATCGGAGAAGCGGTGCGCCGCTGCGCGGTCGAGCGCGGTCAGGTCGATCGGGCCCTCGGCGCTCGCGCGGACGCGCACCGTCTCCTCGAGCACGCGGGAACCGGCCGGGACGTACCAGGCGCGGACCGCGCTGAACCGCGAGCCGTCGTGGTCGACCCAGGTCATCGCGACGGCGGTCCAGGTGTCGACTCCGTCGCCGCGCAGGACGCGCATGGTCGTGCCCTCCTCCGTCCGCGACTCGTCGAGCTTCCCGCGGGCGTAGGAGAGGATGTTGCGCTGATCCTCGCCGCGGGGCCGACCGGTCACTCCGCCGTTGGAAGCGCCGTTGAACGGCGTGGTGTGCGGCATCATCAGGGCGATGTAGGCGTCCATCAGGGTCGACTTGCCGGACCCGGAGCCGCCGCAGAGCAGCGTGGCGCCGGGCGAGAAGCGGACCCGGTGCGCGCCGTCGTAGCCGCCCCAGTTGACCAGCTGCAGGTCCTCGGCGAGCCACTGCTGACCGCGCGAGGCGGCGGGGATCAGGCCGAAGAGGGTGTCGAGCATCGTCATCGGGGGTCGTCCTCCGGGTCGGGGGTGTCGTCGTCGGGGAGGACGTCGTCGTCGGGGAGGTCCTCGTCCGCCGCCTCCGGATCCACGGAGCCGGGCTCCTCGGCGAGCGCCGCTCCCCCGGCCGGAGACGCCTCCTCGCTTCTGCGCCCGTGCAGCCAGTCGCTCAGCTCCCGCAGCTTCGGCGCGCTCAGCACGATCTCCACGATCGGGCTGATCCGGTACCGCCCTGCGGACTCCTCGTCGACGATGCCGTCGCGGCCGAGCCGCTCCAGCGCCTTGCGGACCATGCGCTGCCGGCGCGCGGTGTCGCGCTCGGCGTCGGCGAAGTAGCTGAGCACCGTCTGCTCGACCTCCTCGACGTCCACCCGCGCCGACGGCTCGCCGGCCGCCGACTCCCGCTGATGAACCGTGCGCAGGTGCACCAGCACCAGCGTCTCGGCGCGGGTGTAGGGGAGGTCGCGCAGCAGCACCGGCATCTCGACCTCGTCGGAGCGCACCTGCTGCTTGTACGCGACTCCGCGCTCGTGGTCGACGACGAGCCGCACGAACAGGTCGTTGAGCCGCGACTCGATCAGCTGCCGGTGCTCCTGGAGCACGGCCCACTGCTCGCGATGGCGGTCGGCGAGGAGGAAGCGGCGCTGCAGCACGTGCACGAGCACGCGGCGCACCTCGGTGTCGAGGACGCCGCGGTCGCCGGGGAAGAGCTCGTCGGGGTCCTCCTCCATCGACACGGGCGCGATGAACGGATCGACGGCGGGCTCGTCGGTCGCCGGGGTGTCACTCATCGTCGGTCTCCTCCTGGGTGCGGGCGGTCACGGATCCGAAGGCGAAGCGGCGCACGGTCCCGTCGGGTCGGCGGGCGCTGACGACGGAGTAGCCCTCGCGGTCGACGAGGCCCGTCCGGTGCGCGATCTCCAGCAGCCCGAGCAGGTCGACGGGCCGTCGTGTGTCCTCCGGAGCCGCGCTGAAGGCGTCCGCCAGATCGAACTCGTCGCCGAGCCGCGCGACGTACGCCTCCAGCTCCGCATAGCGGGGACCGCCCCAGGCCCGGCTGTCGTCGCCGACGAACTCCGCGTCGCCGTCGTCTCCGGCCAGCGGCGCCGGCCCTCCGGCAGGGCGCACATCGCCGAGCGTCTGCCGCAGGTGGCCGATCCCGGCGACGGGCAGGTGCCGCAGCGGCGCGACCGGCGCATCCGGCGAGATCCCGCCCGTCCACTCCTGGAGCCCCGCCATCACCTCGCGCAGCAGCTCGTCCACCTGGCGGTCGCGAGCCGGATCGTGGGTGCGGACCTGACCCGTGATGACGTGGGAGGCGCGGCGCTGCGCGGTCAGCACCTCCTGCACCCCCAGCTCCACCCGGCGTCCGATCGCGCTGAGCTCGGCGCGCTGCGCCGGGTCCATCAGGCGCGAGAAGGGCTGCACGAGCACGGTGTGGAGCTGGTCGGCGAGCGCGTCGATCCGCTCGGGGTCGCCCAGGAGGCGCAGCGCCCCGGCGAACGCACGGCCCTCGCTGGTGGCCTGCATCACGTGCTGCCCGCGCTCCAAGTACTCCCGCAGCACCTCGCCGGTCGGGCGGACGTCGCGGCGCAGGTCCGCGACCACGTCGCGCTGCATCGCCTTGATCGACTCCGCCACCCGCGCGAAGTCGGCCGGCAGCTCGCGGGCCAGATGCACCACGTTCTCCGCCTCCTCGAGGAGCTGCTCGTCGTCGGCCGGCTCGAGACCGGCGCCCTCCTCGAGCGCGGCGATCTCCGCGTCCAGGCGGGCCCGCTCCTCGCGGAGCCGTGAGAGCCGCGCCTCCGGGTCGGGCTCGACGTCCGCTGCCAGCCGCTCGACCGCCTCCAGCAGGGTGCGCACCCGCGAGTTCGAGACGCGCGTGCGTCCGCCTCCGGTGCGCCCGGTGATCTCGAGGGCGCTCACGGCGTGGGCGCTCATCCGGTAGACCTCGGCCTCGCCCTCGATCTGCGGCACGAGCCAGCCGACGCGGACCCAGTAGCGGCACACCTCGCGCGCCGTGCCGCTCGGCAGCGCGCGCTCGCCCTCGTCGTACCCGGCCGAGCGCAGCTCCTCGAGCAGCTCCCCCACCTCGGCGTGCGCGTCGGCCACGGCCACCGCCTGCCGGTCGACCGTGAACACGAGCGACAGGGCGGCGACGACGAACGGGGCGTAGCGGCCGTGCAGGAGATCGAGGGTCGGTGTCCGGAAGGCGCCGAGGGAGCGCAGGTAGGCGGCCTCGGCGCGGGAGTTCGACATCGCCCTCAAGGATAGGCGGCGGGCCGGCATCGCGCGGACGGGGCGCCAGGCCTGCACCGGGCCGGTGGTCAGACGCCGTCCGGATGGAGTGCTCTGTGGAGCGCGAGCGCGAGGGCGGTGCGATCGCGGGCGCCGAGCTTGCGCAGGAGCGAGGACACGTGGTTCTTGACGGTGCCCTCCGCGAGCACGAGCGCGGCGGCGATCTCCCGGTTCGTGCTCCCTTCCGCTACCAGCTCGGCGACCACCCGCTCACTCCGCGTGAGCAGCGCCAACGGGCTCTCGCCGGTGCGGCCCGGCTGGACGGCCGGTCGGGCTACGCGCGGATCGATCACCATCCCGCCGACGATCACGGCGTCGAGCGCCAGGACGAGGCCCTCCACCGAGGTGTCCTTGAGGAGGAATCCGGCCGCTCCTGCGGCCAGGGCCTCCTGGACGAGCGCGTGGTCGTCGAAGGTGGTCAGGAGGAGGACGGGCAGATGCGGGTGCCGCCGCGCGCACTCGGCAGCGAGCTCCACGCCGTCCATGACCGGCATCCGCGCGTCGGTGACGACGACGTCCACCTCCGTCGTGTGCAGAATCTGCAGAGCGACCTGTCCGTTCTCGGCCTGGGCCGAGATCTCGACCCCCTCGACCGTCGAGAGGAGCATGACCAGCCCGCGGCGGATCATCTGCTGGTCCTCCACCAGCAGCACTCGCCTCGGCGTCGTCTCCGTCACGAAGCGCGCCCCTCGTGTTCCCCGCCGCCGCGTCCGAGAGGGATCGCGAGACGCAGGAGGAACCGGTCGTCGATGCGCCGCGCCGTCAGCCGCCCCCCGCGAGCCGTCGCGCGATCGTCGAGGCCGCGCAGCCCGAAGCCCAGCTCGGGCTCGCCGTCGCGGATACCGGACCGTCTGCCTGCGTCGATGTCACTGAGCATCGAGAGCTCGAGCCGGCTGTCCTCGGTCTCGAGATCGATGCGGACACTGCGGGCAGCGCCGTGCCGCAAGGCGTTCGTCAGCCCTTCCTGAACGCCCCGATAGACGACGAGCGCGATCTCGTCGTCGCTCGTGAGGACACGATCCGAGGCCGTGTCGCCGACCACATCGACGGTGACCCCTGTGCCGCGGAAGGATTCCGCGATCAGCTCCAGCGCGGCCAGCCCGCGGGCGCCCTGGTTCCGGACGGGGCTGAGCGCTCTCACCCACATCCGCATGTCCGCGAGCGCCTCGCTCGACGCGGATCGAGCCGTGCGGACCTCTGCCCACGCCTGCTCGGCATCGGCGGGGCGCAGGCGATCGGCGAGCTCGAGACTCATCGAGACGAGGGTCAGCTTGTACCCGAGGCCGTCGTGCAGCTCACGAGCGCTCCGGGCACGCTCGTCCGACAGCAGCAGCTCCCTCTCCGTCGCGGACGCGCGATGCAAGCGCCGGATCACCCGCTGATCAGCGGATCGCTCGCTCTCGAATCCCCGAAGAGAGAGACCCAGGGCGATCCCGAAGCACATCAGCACGGCCACCGGCACCACGTTGAGCACACCGTCGAGAGCCCCGGAGAGGAGCGTCCTCCCCGAGCCGACGGCACCCCCGACGTGGAGGGCCAGTCCGACGGAGGCGATCCAGATCATCGCGTGCGCCCCTGCGCGGAGCGAGACGTCGACCACCGCGAACGCCACGACGAGGAGGAGGACCGGGATCGTGAAATCGAGCCGGCCGAAGACGACGACCGGCGTCGCGGCGACGACGGACACCGCCGTCACGGCGGCCCCGTGCCCCGCTCTCATCATGCGCGGCCGAACGACCCAGATCCCGGCGACCACGGGTGCCAGCGCGAGCCACGCGACTGCCGCGACCGGTGGACCGGCGCCCCTCTGAGCGGAGTCGACGACTCCCAGGCTCCCCGCCATGACGAGGCAGCAGAGTGCGATCACCTGGAGCGCGACGACCGTCCTGTCCACTGCGCTCGACGAGGAGGAGGACCCGAGCCCGGCACGCGCGGGCTCCCCCGCCGACGGAACGGAAGAAGCCGCGTCCGTCCCCGGAGATGAGCCCATGTCGACAATGGTAGCCCGGGCACCGAGAGCGAGACCCGTGACCACGGTCATGTCCCTGCTGTGACCCCGGTCATTGTCATCCATGACCCCGGTGGGAAGCGCTCGGCCGGAGCCCTTCGTAGCCTCGGAGTCAGCACCGCGCCGTCTGCTCGGTGGGTCACGCCGCCGAGGAAGGGGAAGCGATGCCGCTCGACCTCGAGTACCTCCAGTACTGCCGCCCGGGGATGCCGTTCTACGCCCTCGCCGGCGACGAGGACCCCGTCGAGGGCGATGTTTTCGATGTCGCGCATCGCGCACCCGAGGGCTGGCAGACGAGGGAGTCCCGCCCGTGGCGGAACTGGATACCCGACGGATCGTCCTTGCCGAGGCAGGGGTGGAAGATCCACCTCTCGACCACTCTCGGCGATGCTCGGACGATCCTCGACGCGACCTCTCGCCACTGCTTCGGCTCCCGCTTGCCGTTCAAGCACCTCGCGAGCGCCGATCTCCTCCTGATGCAGAACGGCAAGTACGCCGATCGGGCTGGAGCCGGGAAGTTCATCACGGTGTACCCCGGTTCGGACGACGAGTTCGCCCGCGCATTGGAGGATCTCGACGCCCTTCTGGCCGGCTGCAGAGGTCCCTACATACTCTCCGATCGGCGCTGGCGGTCCGGCCCGGTCCACTTCCGATACGGGGCCTTCCTCCCGTCCGAGACCGACACGGGCTTCGTCTCGACACTCATCGATCCGGACGGGAACGAGATCGAGGACGTCCGGCGACCGGCCTACACGCCCCCTCCCTGGGCGTCGCTTCCAGACTCCGTCGAGGTCGAGGGAGAGGAAGAAGGAGAGGTCGCCTTCGGTTTCGACATGCTCTCAGCCCTGCATTTCTCGAACGGCGGCGGAGTCTATCTCGCCGAAGCGACGACGGATGAGTTCGTCCCGATCGGGACGGTGGTGGTCCTCAAGGAGGCGCGTCCACATGCCGGGCTCGACGGCGACGGCGTCGACGCGGTGACACGTCTGGCCCACGAGGAGGAGGTGCTGGTGGATCTGCAGTACCTGGGCTGCGTACCGGTCTTCTACGGTTCCTTCACCGCCTGGGAGCACCGATACCTGGTCATGGAGCACGTGGAGGGGAACGATCTGAAGCGCGAGTGGATGACTCGGACTCCGCTGCTCCGTCCGGCCCCCTGGCTTCTCGTCGACGACGGGTACACCTCGTGGCTGAGCGCGACCGTCGCACGCCTCGACGCTGCGCTCTCCTCCGTGCACCGCGCCGGATGGCTTCTCGGGGACATCCACCCGAAGAACGTCATCATGCGGAACGGAACGCATCCGTGCCTGCTCGACTTCGAGTTCGCGCACAGGATGGATCCCGAGTGGCGGTCCGGCCAGGGAGCTCCCGGATACGAGCCCCGGGAAGGCTTGAGGGGGACGCGAGCCGACGAGTGGTCGCTGGGGATCCTCGAACTCGATCTCCTCTTCCCTCAGGCGACGATCGCCGACCAGGGCAACGTCGCGAAGATCGAGCAGCTCTTGCGAGCAGCCGCAGACGACCTCGCCGTCCCGTCCGCCGTGCTGCGGTCTGTGAGGGCGCACACCCTCGACGCTCTTCCCGCCTCGAGCCGGAGATCGGTGGACGAGCGCGTCGATCGTCTTGCCGCCTGCTCCGACCACCAGCTGCGGAATCTGATCGTCCGAGGTGTCACGTCGGTTCTCGAGTGGGCGGAGGACGCTCCTGTCGTTCCCGGAGACATCCCTCTTCTCGCCCGCGACAGCGCCGATCATCGTGCGGGGTTTCCCTACGGCGCGGCGGGAGCCATCACTTTTCTGGGGCGGTCGGGAGACGCGGATCTCGAGGCTGCTGATCGCTGGCTCGCCGGTCGCGTCGCCGGAGTGCGCTCGCGCGGGCTCTGCGGGCGGGAGGGAATCCGGTTCGCTGCACGCGAGGCAGGACTCACGCGCACACTCGATGCCCTGCAGTCCACGCGTGCGGCTACCCCCTCTGGTCCGACCCTCTGGTCGGGGTGGGCCGGCGCAGGGCTCGCCGATCTCGCAGAAGGAGAAGATCCGTCCGAGGCGGCCCACCATCTCGCCGCACTCCTCGACGAGGATGCGCGGGGAGCTTCCGTCGGCCTCCTCCACGGATGGTGCGCCGCCGCGATCCTGTTCGCTCGGCTCCATGAAGCCACCGGAGACGACTTCTCCGTCTCGCTCGCTGCACGAGCCATCGACGCCGATCTCTCACGATGCACGATCACCCGCAACGGGACCCTCGAGTTCGACGAGGGGTGGAGAACGCTCCCCTATCTCGGGATCGGGTCGACCGGTCCGGGTCTGGCGATCCTCGAGCTGCAGCGGGTGACAGGCGCCGAGCTCTTCGCGGAGTCCCTCGCCGCCATCGATGCCGCCGCGACCTATCAGCAGTGCGCGCAAGCCTCGCTCGCCCACGGTCTGTCCGGGTTCCTCATCTACTTGAACCGCCGCACACGCCATCGGCCCAGCGCAGAACTCGACGAGGTCCTCCGTTCGCACATCCGTTCGCTGCGCCTCCATGCCGTGCTCGATGACAGCGGCGTCTTCTTCCGAGGCAATCAGAACCTCCGGCTCTCGTCCGACTATCTGACCGGATCGCTCGGAGTGATCGCGGCGCTCGACGAGCTCGAGACGGGGAGATCCGCCCTGCCCTTCGGACTCTGACCGAGTCCGCCCGACAGGAAGAGAGGAGGTGAACACCATGAACCGGATTCTTGAGTTCCAGACGCTCGAAGGCGAGACCGACGCACACGATGCTGCGCGCGTCAGCACCTTCAGCATCGTCTCGCCGTGCCCGGGCTGGCCCAGCTCGATCACGTGGGGCAACTGCTGACCGTCGCCCGCGAACGCCCGCGATCCCGCACCATCGGGGATCGCGGGCGTCCCGAGAGGGGGAAGGCCATTCACCACGCCTGAGGAGGCGCTCTCATGATCCCCATGCTCCAGGCGCGTGCCGTCGGGCAGACCGTCGCCGCGGGTCGGCGGACGACGACCGTCCTGCGCGGCTGCGACATCCATCTGGAAGGAGGCGGACTCGCTGCTGTCGTCGGCAGCTCCGGCTCCGGCAAGACCTCGCTCCTGATGTGCCTCAGCGGACTGGATCGACCGACGACGGGCACCGTCGAAGTGAACGGCCGGGACGTGTACCGCCTGTCGGCGGCCGAGCGCTCCCGCATGCTCCGCACCGAGATCGGCTTCGTCTTCCAGCAGTACAACCTCGTGCCCTTCCTCGACGTCGAGGAGAACATCGCGCTCCCCTTCCGGCTCGACCGGTCACCCGTGCCGCACGACCGGATCCGTGGGCTCGTCGAGGCGTTCGGTCTGGGGGATCGGCGTCATGCACCTGCACGGACGCTCTCCGGCGGAGAGCAGCAGCGGACCGCTCTCTGCCGTGCCCTCGCACGGCGGCCCAGCATCGTCTTCGCAGACGAGCCGACCGGGGCCCTGGACTCGCACAGCTCGCAGATCGTCCTGTCGACGCTGAGAAGCATGGCGGACGAGGGCCGGATGGTCGTGATGGTCACGCATGATCTCGAAGCCGCGGCACTGGCGGACACCGTCGTGGTGATGCACGACGGGGGAACAGTGAGGACGACCGGCCGCCGGACGAGCCACGAGCTGCTGAGCATCCTCGAAGAGGCCAGGTCCTGAGTCGTGTCCCGCTACGTCGTTCGCATGTTCGCCGCCGACTGGCGCCTGTGGTCACCTGCGACAGCCGTGGTCGCCCTGGTCGCCACCCTGGTCGGGTTGTGCGTCCACCAGTTCGCGTGGACCGGGGACCCTTCGTTCGCCGCCGCAGCCTCGGACGCCGGCGTCGGTCTCCAGGAGTTCCGGATCCTCTCGATCACGATCTACGCCGTGGTGGCACTCGTCGCGTGCGTCGCCCTGACGGTCGTCGGCCGCGCGAGCGTCACGGCCACGAGTCGCACGCACGCGCTCTGGCTCCTTCTGGGTGCCTCGCCGATGCAGGTGTTCGGTGCGACCCTGCTCGTGATCGGCATCGTGAGTCTCACCGGTGCCCTCCTCGGGGCGCTGCTCTCGACGCTGCTGGCGTTCTGGGCTGTTCCCGCCTTCAACGGCGCGGTCTCGTCCGTCGTCGATCTTCCGGCCTTCACGCTGTCACCCTGGGCCCCCGTGGCCACCGTGGGGCTCGGAGCGCTCACCACGCTCGCCGGCGGAGTACTGCCCGCGCGCCGCGCCGCCCGGACGCCGCCGAGTGCTGCGCTCCGAGCGTCCGAGGACGGCCGTCTCCACACCGGTGCGACCGCAGCGCGCCTCGTCAGCGGCCTCGTATTCCTCTTCCTCTCCTGCGGCCTCGTCGCCGCGTCCGGCTCCGCCCGAGAGCTCGGAGCGACCGGACCCGCTCCGATGTTCAACCTGGCCGTCGACGCAGGAGGAAGCCTCCTCCTGGCCGTGTACCTCCTCTGTCCGGAGGCGGTCGGGCTCGTCCTCCGTGCACTGCACGCTCTCCTGGCTCGATCGGGTCTCGTCGTCCCCGCGCTCGGCGTCCGGGCAGCCACGGCCCGGGTGCGGGTCAGCGCCGCCACGATCGCGCCGCTCGCGGCGGGTCTCGGAGGAATAGGAGTCCTCCTGTGCGCGGTGGAGTCGGTCGTAGCCATGACGACGGCGGTCCAGCCCGGGACCCGCGCCGACCTCACCGATGTTCTGACGATCGTCGCGATCGTGGCGGTATCGATGCTCGCCACCAGCGCCGCGGTCATCGCGCTCTCCGCGCAGGACCGCGACCGCGAGATCGCCCTTCTCCAGGCGGCGGGGATGCGGCGCCACCAGATCGTCGGGCTCCTCCTCTCCGAGAGCTTCGCACTGGCCCTCGCTGCGTCGACGGCAGCGGCCGCACCGGTCGCGGCGACCGGTGCGGTCTGCTGGCTGGTCAGTCGCGCGGCCCTCGGCGAGGGTCTGGTGGTCTGGCCCGTCCAGAGCGCCGTTCTCGGGCTCGTCGGCTCCTGGGCGGCGCTCTCGCTGATCCTCGTTGTTCCCGTGCGGGCACGGCTGCGACAGACGCCTGGAGCGCGGTTGCGTGAGCAAGGCGCCTGAGGGGATCACCGGGGACGGCGCGCTGCCGCCTCGGGTTCCTGCGCTCTCCGGATCTCTGAGGGGTCTCGCTGCGATGCAGCCGTCGAGTGCGCCGGAAGAGCAGGCGCGCTCCCGGTCCGTGCTCCTCCGCGACCCGGACGGACGCCCCTTCCGGCACACCCTCGATGTCGCGCCACGGGAGTCGATGGTCCTCGCACCGGATGGCACCGCCTTCGCGATCGTGGGTGATCGGGGAGGCGATGAGCAGCATCGGATCCGCATCGCCGTCGCTGCCGGTGGCGGAGTGATCGAGGTCGCCCATGACGAGCGTCCCGTCTCGCCGCGCATCCGATCGTTCTCGGACGGATTCCTCTGGATCCGCCGAGACGCGGCAGGTCGGCCGTGGCAGGCGGTCTGGTGGCACAGCAGCCGGACGACGCACGTCCTCCTCGAGGAGCCCGACCGGACGAGGCGGCTCCATCTGCGCAGCGTCGCCCACACGACCGCCGTCCTCGGCTCCCGAGGCCCGCTGGGCTCCAGGTACTGGGTGCTGACCGCTGAATCGGACGGCCCGCCGTCGTGCGACCGCCTCGACCTCGACACGGAGGACGCGGACGTCTCCACCTTCACGGGCGGGCTCGCCCTTCTGGATCGACGTCACGGCCTCCTCCAACTGACCGGTTCGACTCCTCCGCTGAACGTTCCCGTTCCTCCTGCTCTCCATGCCGGCCATCTGCAGGAGGCAAGGGAGGATCTCTTCGTCCTCGGCCGGTCGGCCGGCCGGATGGCGGTCTGGTCGCCCGCCGGTGGAGCTGACGCCCTCTGGACGGCGCCACCGGCAGGTGTTCTGCTCCCCGCCGTCGATCCGATCACCCGCCTCCCGGTCCTGCTCGTCTCCTCCCCCGTCCATCGGCCCCAGCGCGTCGACCCGGTGCCGGGCGAGGCGTTGTCCGCCGAACCGGCGAGGCGGGCGGAAGTCCTGTCGCTCACCGCGACGAGCCGGGACGGCACACGGATCCCGCTGACCCTGGTTCTGCCGGAGAGCGCGGACGCCTGTCCTGTCGTCGTCCATGTGTACGGCGCTTACGGCATCAGTCTCGAGGGACCGTTCGATCCCTTCACGGACGACCTTCTCGCGCGTGGAGCCGCGATCGCCTACTGCCATGTACGTGGGGGCGGGGAGAACGGCCCGGAGTGGCATCGGCAGGCGACCGGTCTCGGACGCGACCTTCCGATCGAGGACCTCCTCGCCTCTCTGGCGCTGCTTCAGGATCTGCCCGGCATCGACCCTCTCCGGCTCCTTCTCACGGCGGCGAGCGCCGGAGCACTGGTCGCTGCGACGGTCTGCCTCCGTCGGCCCGCAGCACTCCGAGGGCTGCACCTCGTCCACCCGTTCCTCGATCCCGTCACTGCGCTCGATGATCGATCTGCGGCCCTCGCGTCGACCGACCGGGCGGAATTCGGCGAACCCGCCGAGATCCTCTCCGCGGGACTGTCGCCTCTCGCGACGATCGCATCGATGGCGGCCGGGAGCCGACCGCTCCCGCCGGCGTGGATCCGAGCCGGCCGACGCGACGCCCGGGTCGACGCGTCGGCGATCACGGAGTTCGCGCGCCGCTACCGAGCGGTATCACGGTGCCCGGACCCCGCTCACGTGGTGCTGCGCACGACCTCGGGAGGCCACCTCAGCGGGACTGCGCCCGACGAGGCAGAGGAGGAGAACATCCTCGCTCACGCCTGGACTCTCGACCTTCTCGGCCTGGCATGACCCCTGGAACGATGCGCCGACAGCGATTCCCGCTCGTCCTCCTTCCCCGGATGCTGCGGGAACGACGCTTTCGTCACCCGCACCGCCACAGGGAGAAGCCCGTCACCGCGGACGCGTGCTCTCCCGACTCCGTCGCCGCCGGCCCCCACTCCTGCAGCTGCGTGCACCCGTCCGCCACCACGGCCTTCCGCACCGACTCCGTCGGCGGTGCCGAGTTCTTCAGCACCACCAGGTGCGTGCGCCCCGCCGCGATCATCCGGGTGATGTCCTGCTCGGTGAAGACGCGCGCCTGGCCGGAGTAGCCGCCGTCGGTGAGCACGCTCGCGCCGGTCGTCGTGATGATCGGCGCCGCGATGGCCCAGGAGTCGGTGAGGAACAGCGGCGCTCCGTCCACGCCGCCCCCGGCGGCTCGGGCCGCGGCCACCAGGGCGGCCTCGTCGGCGGTCATCGAGTCGTGGCCGCCGACTGCGTCCGGAGGTGAGACGGCGAACGGCGCCGAGGTCTCGGCCCGCTGCGGGAAGCGCAGGCCGACGAGTGCGTCCCCGCCGGAACCGTCGAGGGAGGCGTCGAGCACCTGGAGACTGAATGCGATCGGCCCGGCCAGGATCACGACGGCCGCGACGAGGGCGACGGGACGTCGACCGGACGACATCCCGCGACGCCCGACGCCGCGCTCGGACGCACCCCGCCGCCTCCGCCCGGCCGCCACCACGACCACCACCAGCCCTGCTCCGGCGAGCGCCGCGAACGGCAGGCCCAGTACCGCCGGCAGCTGCCCGCCGACGGCGAGCGCCGCGCTCCACGCCGTCTGCCCGACCAGGAGGAGCGGCAGCACCAGCCGTGCGCCGACCCGCGGCGACCCGAGCAGCCGCACCCCCTCCGCCCAGCCCAGCGCGGAGAGGAGCGCCAGCTGCACGCCGATCGCCGCGACGTACGCCGTGTGCGGCACCGTCGCCACCGAGAGCACGCCCGCCGCCGTCACCAGCCACACCGCGAGGCAGACCAGGAGGGCGAAGGCACCGCGGGCACCTCCCCGCCTCCCCCGCCGCGGCCACCAGCGCACGGCGCCGAGCACCAGCCCGGCGAGCGCCGCGGGATACAGCCAGCCGACCTGCGTCGCGTACTGTGCCAGCAGCAGCTTGGCCGGCGAAGACCCCGCTGCTCCGCCCATCGTCGCCCCGTGGGCGGAAGCGACGACGGCGCCGGGCACCGCTCCCGAGATCAGCCGGTCGAGCCCGTTGAACCCGAACACCATCGCGAAGACGTCGTTCCCCGTCGACCCGTCGATGTAGGGCCGGTCTCCTGCCGGCACCGCCTGGATCGCGACCATCCACGCCACCGAGGTGCCCACCGCGACGGCCAGGAGCCCGCCCGCCCAGGCGAGCGCTCGGCGCCACCCGCGCACCCCGCCGAGAGTCGCCACTACGAGGGCGGGCAGGACGAACCAGGCCTGCATCATCTTCGCCTGGAAGCCGATTCCGATGAACACCCCGGCCAGCACGAGCGGCCACCACCGCTCCGTCAGCACCGCGCGCTGCCACCACACCAGCGCGACGGCGAGCGCTGCCGTCAGCAGCCCGTCCTCCATCGGGTGCCCGAACATCGACACGAAGATCGGGGTGCTCGCCGCCGCGGCCGCCGCGACCAGCCCGAGCCCGCGCCCTCCCCAGCGCAGTCCGAGGACCGAGCAGGCCGTGACCGTGACGAGCCCCTCGAGCAGCTGCGGCAGCGCGATCGACGACGTCGACATCCCGAACAGGCGGATGCTCAGCGCCTGCGGCACCGCGAATCCCGCGAGCTTGTCCAGCGTCACCGACGCGGCGGGATCGAAGGCTCCGAACGCCAGCGCGTGCCACGACTCCGACATCGACCGCGCTGCCGCCTCGTAGAAGACGGCGTCTCCGCCGCGGGCGAGGTTCCAGCCTGTGAGGACCGTCGATCCGCACAGGATCGCCAGGAGGGTGAGCCGCGCCCACCAGGGTTCGCGCCACCAGCGGGCGAGTGGAGCGAAGTCGGTCACGTCCACCGACCCTAGGGAGCCGGCCTGCCGCGGCCCTTGCGGGCGGTCGGGGAGACGCCGTGCATGCCGCTCGGGCTTCTCAGTCCGGACGCCGCCGGCACGGCCGACGGCCAGGAAACGTGCCGCCACGGTCCTCGCCGCCCCCGGAAACGACGGAAGCCCTGACGGCGACCGGTGACCTCATCGGGGCTTTCCGTCGGGCTGACAGGATGTGAACCTGCGACCCCTTGACCCTTAGGTATCCCGTTCAGACGGAATCCCTGACTTTCCGGGTATCTCCGCCCCTCGGACTGTGTCATTCCAAGACATGGCTTGTATACATCGCATGGTTCTGGTCTCGGTTTGTCCCGGCTAGTTGAACGTCCTGCGTGTCGCCGAGACTTCTCGGACGAGCACGTGGCGGCCATAGGCGCATGCGCGCCTTCCCCCGACCGTTGGGGGCAGGACTGGCCCTCGACGGGGCGAGGCATTCGCGAGCTACGGAACTCGCCCGCGTAGTCGCTCCGACGATCTGTACACGGTTGAAACCATTACTACTGACCCTGGACTCCCACTAGTCGGGGAACGACTCGACCGATCGCGTCGTGCTCCTCGGCCACTGCGCTGATCCATTTCTTCCGCTCCGCGCTGCGATTCTTTCCTCGAATCGCAGCATGATACAGCGTGTTCGCTGCTGACAGGGCGCGAAGAGCGCGAAGCAACTCGACAACATCGGAGGCTCGCGCACTACCAAACGCAGGCGAGAGACCTCGAATCAATTCGGCGAGCGCTTCGATCCCCTCCAGCGGCACGGGTTCACCATCGACAGGAGGGGTGTGTCCGCGCGCCCAGTCGGCCATCGCTAGATCCCAAGCTGCGGCGGCTCCGCCACGGTCGCCTGTCAACAGCGGTGTAACAAGCCCGAGGAGTTCTGCGGGCTTGTCCGCCATTCGATCGAGCCATGGGACGGCGACGAACGGTATCAGACGAACCGAGACGGGGCTGCTGTGCCAACAGTGAGCTCGCCGTCCATCCAGCCGGGCTCCGATCTGAAGTAACACGGGAATTCCCCTAGAGAACCGCAGTGTCGAAGCCGGCTTCGATGCTAATCTCGGGCCGGGCAACTTTGCCCGGGAAGCTGCATTGGACGGTCAGCATGATTTCGATGGTCATGAAAGCACTTTGAATTGTGAATGAGTACCAGAATGGCGTTCGGCACCGCGAGTGAAGCGCCAACGCACGGACGCCCCCATTACGCGGCGAGCCGCCGCCGCTCATATAGCGCAATGCCCGTCGCCACCGATACATTCAGAGATTCAATGCCGGGACTCATCGGGACTGAACAGCGCCAATCAGCGAGATTCTCCAACTCAGCCGAAGCGCCGCTACGCTCGGATCCCATCAGGAGCGCGATTCGCTCGGCGGCCGCACCGATGCTCCAGAGAGGCGCGTCTCCGTCTGCAGCGAGGCTCGCAAGCGGTATGTGTTCGGCACGGAGGAACTCGGCAAGCTCCGAACCGTCGGCGATAATCATTGGGATTGAGAAAGCGAGACCTCGACTCGCGCGAATGAGGCGGCGATCGAAGACGTTTGATAGTCCACTGCCAAGGAGGATGATTCCAGCAGCGTCAAAGGCGCAAGCTGAGCGAATAATCGCCCCGATATTACCTGCGATACGCACACCGTCAAGAACGATAAGGTCTCCGCCTCGGGCGGCTACATCATCCCATGTCGCGGGCTTCGGCGCCCGCGCGAGAGCAAACACTCGTGAGCGCTTCTCCGCCTTAAATAGTCCCTTCATGACGTTCTCCTCGACGAGGTGGAGGGGCGCAGCCGTCACGTCGGTCTGGAACTCCGCCCCTAGCTCGACGCCAGGAGTGGCATACAGAGAGTCGATCTGAACGCCTGCAGCAATCGCTTGCCTAATATTCTCCTCATCATCCACGATCAAAGTTCGAGGGCGAGGTGCAGTGCTACGCATCACATCGGCTACCCGACGTACGACGGGGTGGCTGGTGTCGTCGATCGCCGACATTCCCTCAGCTTTTGCTCGGGTTGCGTCAGAACAACTGGTGGTTTCAGTGAACATGGTTACACACTAGCGTGTAATGCAGCTCGGCGTATGGCGCGCCGTGCTGGACCCTCTCAGGGAAGGGTTCCCCGCCACTCAAGACCCGTCGGAGGAATCAGCCTCCAGCAGGAGCGCGCGCGGCGAGGGTCAAGATCGCGGTCTCCACCGTCTGACGCGCAAGCCGATCGTCGAGGGGCGCCCCCACGGGCAAGAGCGCCCTGGAGAGAATCGGTCCAAGCAGAAGGTCGCACAGATACTCGATGTCCACCGTCTCGACGCCGATCTCGTTTCGACGGCCGGCTGCGTCGATAATCCGCGCGACGTTCGCTCGGCGTGGTCGCACAAATTCCGCTTCATAAGCCGCACTCAAGTCCTCGTCGGCGCGTGTGGCGTCGAGCAATCCCGCAAGGTTCTTGCGAAGCAGGGGCGCTGCGAGCATCGCGATCTCTTCACGCTGGACGATAAGGAGGTCATCGTAGAGGGAGCCCGTGTCGACCGGCGCACCGGTTCCGAAGCGGCTTTTGATGACAGCGAGCGCCAGGTGCGCGATGCTAGGAAAGCGGCGGTAGAAGGTGGGCCTCGTTGTGCCGACTTCAGCGGCGAGTGCGTCGATTGTCAACGCTGAGTAGCCATCGTTGACCATAACGCGCTCCGCCGCCTGGAGTAGCGCCTCTGTGACCCCCTGGGTGTACGGACGTCCCGACTTATTGGTTGGCATTCGCGAATCCTACCAAGCGCATGTCGCGTTGTAGCGACTCCCGCGCATCTAAATACGGTTTGCTCTGTAACGTATAGAAATAACGCCTGGAACGAAGGGTGCGCAGATCCCGTCGTTAAACCGACGACGCTAGAGGCGATGCTGGTCGCAGCTGCGAATCGCTACTTCGGGGCCGGGTACCGCGCGGTCCGCTACTCGCTGCACTCGGTCCGTTCGAATCCTCCCTCAGGCAACGAGGCCGTGGCGCACGTGAAGTATCCGCCGCACTGGTCCGACGATGGTCACGGCATCGCAAATGTCGCGCACCTGAGTTCCGTCGACGCAGTGATCCTGTCAATGCTCGCAACGGAGCGCGTAGCCTCGCCGCTTGAGCGCGAGCGACTAGGAGAGCTTCGTGTCTCGTCGATCGACAGCGGCGAGGCTCTCACTGACTCAGACCACGAGAGCTTCCTCGGCCTGATGCAGGCACTTGCTCATCAACTCACGACGCGAGCACCCCTCTACCGTGAGAGAACGACCTTCGCTTTCACTGATGCGCACGTCTCGATTCCCGCTGAGGAGTGGCCCAATGTTCAAGAACTCGCTCGTGAACTCGGACGAGTGATCCACGAGCTGGCCGAGCGCCCGGCAGGTGACAATGCCGTGAGGGCGTCGCTGACGGTGGCCGCCTTCGAAACAGCGTAGGCTCCGCTGATCCCTTGGAGCTCGATTCCTGACGCAGCGTTGGGGTGAGCCGCGTAGGCATGGACCTGCGTGGCGTCTGCCGGTAGCGCAATCCGTGCGGAGCAGTCCGCAACCAGTTCCTCAGCACCAGCGGACCACACACGACGCCATCGTGCGCGTGGGCGGGAACGTCCACGAACGACAGGGCGGCGGCGAGCTTACCTAGTGCTTCGCCAGTCGACCACGCTTCGCGGAACTGCGCGGCAGACATGTTGGCGTCCGCGTCGAACAAGTAGTCGCGCGCGCAGAAGTCACTCTCCGCAAGACGTTCGAGCAGCGTTGTGGCCCACCTCGGAGCATTCTCCCCGAGGAGCTCGGTCGCACGAACTCGCTACTGGGTGGTGAGGTTGACCAGCGAGTGCTGCTCTTCAGGGGTCGAGTCTCCAAGGGGGCTTGTTGCCTGAACTGCCACAACAGACTCGGTGCCGACTGCCACCCATGCTTGGCTACGCAGCCGGCGACCAGGCGATTCTCGAGCCGCTCGATATCGCGAGTGCGGGCATCCCTCCGTTCCTGCGGCACGCCGGCGATCTCCCACGCCGTCGACCTGCCCGCGCCACTCCCCCCCACCTCCCACCTCACCCCGAGAACCCGGGTGACGTCGTCGGAAAGGACCACGCTTCAGTGCTCCGACAGCCCCGTCACCGCGGCAGAGATCGCCCGGGAATCAAGGGTCCGCCACTTCCCGTCATGGACGGTCTGCACCCGATCCGCGACGACGACATGCGTGTGGAGCTGCGGATCTGACTCTCTGGAATCGTAGAGACGTCGTCACGGTCGCACGTCGGGGCGGCGCCCCGATCAGCTGGATCGCGACAGACTTCGGTGTCTCGACGTCATGTCTGCATCGGTGACTCACGATCGCGGACGTCGAAAACGGTATCAAGCCCGGTGTGACCCAGGCCGACGCGACCGAGCTGCGCGAAGCCCGCATCCGCATCCGGTTGCTCGAGCAAGAGAACAAGAGCCTCCGCCGAGCGTCCGCCGATCTGCCGCAGACCTCACTTCCCCCATGATGTTCCCGCTGGTCCGCGAACTGGCGCTGACCGAATTCCGGTGGGGTGACATGCCGGGTGCCGGGCTCCAGCAGCAAGCGTTCTTCCAGTGGTGCGCGAACCCCGTTTCTCAACGCGACGGAGACAACGCTCACTTCACGAACGCCGCCGACGATCATTGCCGCGACGATTCCTCGTGTATCAGTGCGTGTCCTACGAGATCGAAGCTGAGACCCTCTCGAACTGAGATACCCTCTACTGCTCCGAACACGCCATATCGCGTGGGTGAAAAGGGTAGCTTCGTACCCGTGAAGAACCAAGGTGGCCGTCCCCGCGCGACTGACATCACGGCAGCCCTTCGAGAATCTGCCGAGCACATAGTTACCGAGAAGGGATACACGGCCCTTACCGTGGAGGCTATCGCGAGCCGAGCGGGAACCACACGGCCGGCCTTCTACCGAAGATACTCTTCCCTGCCGCACCTGGTCGTTGAGATAATGGCCGAAAAGTACGGCACCGGGGCCCGTGTAGATACTGGGGCACTTGAAAGCGACCTGCACCTTCTGCAACGGGCCGATTACGAGATGTTCTCTTCGCCATTCATGAAGCACGCCCTTCTGGGGATTTTGGAAGCCGCGCGGGCTTATCCCGATATTCGGAAGCACCTGAGTGACGAATTTGTGAAGCCTCGCCGCGAGAATGTCACGCGCGTACTGAACGCCGCAGTCGACCGCGGAGAGATCGCAGCCGTGGGGTGGAAGCCCGAAACAGTTGCAGACCTTCTCCTCGGTCCCCTCATGAGCCGGTCACTCGTTCCAAGCTCTTCCGACCTCACTGAAGAACTGGTGGAAGAAACCGTGCAAGCAGCGTGCCGCTACCTCGGCATCAAGTAAGGCGATCCTCGAACGAACCGCCGAAACGTACGGTAAGCCGGCCGCGGAACCTCTGATCGTCACGGTTCGGAGATGAGAAGGTCGCCAATTCGCTGCCGACACTTATCGCGGAACGCGTTGACCACGCGAACGCCCCCTTGTGGCCTGAACCTCGCACCTGTGCGCCGCAACCGCGCCGCCGCATCGTGTCGGAGACACCCGCGCCGCGTCCCCCGCATCGATCCCGCCTTTGGCACACGAGGGTCAAGGAGCGCGAACGACGGCACGCGGGAGTGCGGTCACTGCGCAACGGCTGTTGCCCCCGTGAGTGAGACTCCGGCGAGCGCGTCGAGGCCTAGCACCCGAGCTCTGGCCTCGCCGCGTCCTGCATCGCCTTGACGTGAACGCGGATCTTCCAACGCGACATGACACGCGCCCGCGAACCAGCCTTCCGCCATGCAGCGGTGCACCAATCAGCCCTTCGATTGGCCACACCACTGACCGCGAGCCTTTTCGACGCTCCTGAGCGAACCTCTTGCGGCCCGACGAGTGAGGACCTAACCTGGGGTTCCGTGACGTAGTGTCACGGAACCTCAGCGAAGGAGAACTCATGTCTGCAGTTGTGGGCACCATCGACCTCGACGCCGAACTCCAGGTCCTCTGCGACCCGGAGAGCAGCCGACTCGCCGAGTTCACGGTGAAGTTCCACGAGTTCCGCGACTCGCTCTCGCCGGAGCAGCGCGACTACCTCGACTTCATCCGCCGCGCCGCCGACGTCGCTGTCGCCGAGCACGGCAAGGAGCTGATCGAAGACGTCGACGCGTTCGAGGCGCACATCAGCGCGATGCTGGGTGACGACTACATCGCTCCCGAGATGGGCGGCATCGTCATCCGCACCACGGTGGTCCTCAAGTGCGCCACGTGGCTGCTGAAGTGCTGACGTACCCCAGCACGCACGCCCCCAGCTGAGTCACTCAACGGCGGACCCGCCGCGAAACGAGGAGCAGAATTGACCGAGAACACCCGATTCGAGTGGAACGCATATTTGTCTTCCAAGGGGGTCACGTGTTTGTCGGTCGAGGTTCTGCATGACCAGCGCAACGAAGTAGTTCGCGTCCGAACCGATAGCGGGCGCGAACTACTTCTCAAGCGTGGCACGAGACGATCGCTCTCCGGGGACGGTGCACTCTTGAACGAAGGCCTCGTCTACCACCTGCTCGACGAGCTGGAGATTGCGGACCTGGCACCGCGTTGCATCCTCCACGACCGGAACGGCGACGTTCTGCTGCTGGACTACCTGCAAGGAGGGTCTGCCAGAGAGAACTGGGGTCGTCTCGGAACAGATGAACAGGCGTGGGCGTCGCTTGGCATGGTGCTCGCTCGGATTCACGCCAAAGGTGTGCAGGCGCCCGAATGGGTCCAACGACTTCTCGGCGATTTCGAGGAGCTCGTCCCCAGCGCCGAACCTCTTCAGCCCGTGGATCTCATCGAAGCATCGTCCGGGCAACTTCAGGTCGTCCGCGCTCTCCAGTCCGAGCCCCTGATCGGATCTCGGCTCGCGGAACTGGCCTCACCAACGACGCCGACCTTGATTCACGGGGACGCACGCCTGGACAACATCCTGGTGGGAGACGAAGGTGAGATCCACCTCATCGACTTCGAGCTGTCCAGGATCGGCGACCCGCTCTTCGATCTGGGAACGCTTGTCGGATCAGTTCTCGAACACGTAGCCGTGTCCACGGCTCTGGAAGACGAGGAGAGCGCAAGCCAATTCATCGACCGCGTACTCCGGGAATCCTTCATTCAATCGCGCTCGATCATCGCGGGATACCGGGCCGGCGCGCGCGCAGAATCGCTAGAGCTCATCGAGCATGAAGAATTCCTCGCCCGCCTCACAGGGTTCGCGGGCGTCTACCTTCTCCATCGGGCAGGAGCACTGGCGCACCAGTTCTACGCCGAAACGCGCCTGGCACGGCTCCTCACCATCACTGGCTGCACATTCGTCAGAAACCCGTCACATATGTTGAGGCCGCTCAACCTGGACGCGTCCTACAACTGGCTCCGGAGCAACTGGCGGGTCCCTCGATGAATCGAAAAATCATCGACGTTCTGACCCAGGTGAAAAACGGGCTCGATCGCGAAGATGAGAGCAGGCTCACAAGCGACTTGTACGACCTGCTCCATCTGCGACGCAATCAAGCACCCGGTCCGATGATCCCTGCCGGTCGTATCCTTCGAGCAAAGGACATATTCGGCCACCAGCTTCGTGTCGAGGACGGGTGGCGCCGGGCGCCTTCTCCGAGACCTGATGCACTCGTGTTCGAGCGCGGCGGCCTCCACATCTTGGTCGCGAAAGAGGAGATCACGGCCGACGGATGCCTACGGCTGCCGGCTATTCGAGACCGTTTCACTCCCGGGTTCTGCGCGCTCCTTTCTGCGGACGAGCCCGCAGAAACTGGTACGCGAATCTACCTCGCTGTGCACCATGAGCACGCAAATCGTGTCGGCAGATACCTGTCCAAGGCGCTGCCGCGCCTCACTGACCGCTTCGTTGTAAAAGCGCTCACAGATCGGAAGGAACTCGTTCGACCCGATTCGTTCACCATCTACGTCGGCAATGAGGCACGTGACGCCGTTCTCGAAGCCGTCAACACCGATGAGATCCGAAACGGGCTCGACCCGAACGTGGAGACGTCCCTTTTCGCCAGAGCAGAACAGCCGGGGATTTCGTGGATGGAAGGGCGTGCTCGGACCAGTGCTGGCGAAGAACGTGCCCACTGCGTAGCGCGGGCTCTTCGAACGCAACCGGGGTGGGACCGCGACATTCTCATGAGAGTCGTCGCTCACGAGTTCAGGTCGGGTGGCTTCGTCCCCGAGCGTCCGTATCGTCTCCTCCCGGCGGAGGACTCCGGTGGAAACTAGCATTCGGCGACTTCTCCTCGGGCTGACCGGGTCCTCAGCGTTGCTTTCAGTACTGCCTGAGTTCGTCCAGATGAGAGGTGCGCTCGTTCAGGAGTACGTCGTGATCATGACACCCGCCGCGGTTCGCATGATCGCGCCGACGCTGGTCAGCTCCGCTCTTGCAAGCGATGTCTACATCGACAGCATGGCGATCGAGAACACGCTTCCTGTGCACCGAGCGATCCCGGCCGCCTGCGATGCGGCGCTCGTCGCTCCAGCCACACTGAACACCCTCAGCGGGCTGGCAGTTGGCGCCACTGGCAACCTCCTGACCCTCGCCATTGCAAACTTTTCAGGGCCCGTCGGTGTCGTCCCGACGCTGAACCGCGAAATGGCCGCAAAGCCGGCGGCGAAGAGAGTGTTGGACCAGCTTCACGCAGATGGCTACCTGATCGCCGAAGAACATCACGGGGCCGCTACCGACCTGAGCGGCTCAGCGCAGCGGGGCGTGAGCAAGCACGCCATCCGCAAGCTCGTCGTCCAGTTGGCACAGCAGCGCGAGTCAGGCGAGGGAGCATGACCGGACAGGCCGCACGCACGCCCTCCACGAATGACACTCGGCTACCCGGCCCCGATTGTGTTCGCGGGCTGGGAGTTCTGCTCCTCCTGCTCACCAATGTGGCACTCATTCTGACGCCCATCAGGTACGAAATGGCCATCGGCGAAAATCTGATGCACGGAGTCTTCCTCAACGATCTGGCCACCGCATTGTTTCTCGCTATCCCACCGATGAGCGGAATGGGCATGTTCGTGCTCACGATGGGTCTCGGTCTATCACACGCCGGCGAGAGTCCTTCCCAGTTCCACACCGCGCTACGTCGCCTCTTGATCATCGGCGCGATCGGACTCATTCATGGACTGCTCATCTGGTGGGGCGACATACTCTTCTACTACCTCGCCGCTGGGATGATCGCACTCTACTTCCGTGCACGACCGCCACTGGCCCAGATCACAGTCGGCCTCAGCATCATGTTCCTACCCCTGATCCTCACGATGGCCGACCTGCTGGCCAGAATCGCAGTCTCACAATCAGGCCCCGACGAGGCCGCAGATCTCACCGAGAAGGGATACCGCGCATTGTCGATCAGGGCAGAATACGCGTATTCGTCGCGGGACTGGCTTGCGATCCAGGAGCAACGACTCGACGATTGGCTGTCCTACTTCCAAGACTTCGCACTCGTGGGCATCCCGCAGTTGGTGGGTCTGTTGCTCGTCGGTATCGGGCTCGCTCGCCTCCGTTCAGGTTCCGCCGACCTGCTGCACAGCCGCAGAGTCGGCGTCGCACTCCGACTGATCCTCGTGGCCGCCACGTTGGCGTACGCGTTCCAGGTCTTCGTCCAGGTGGCTCGCCCTCAGGCGGCTGGCATAGCCAGCGCCGTTGCTGCATGCTGCCAAGTTTCTGCACCACCTCTGCTCGCGATTTCGCTCTACGTGGCGGTGTTACGAAACGAGTCCCGCCTCAACGGTTTTCGGAGTGCACAGTTCCTCGCAATAGTGGGACGATACACCCTGACCATCTATCTCGGGTCAAGCATCCTGTGCACGCTCGTCGCGTATGGTTTCGGGGCATACGGACAACTTTCGATGAGTGCCGCCATGGGAATCGCTGGCGTCCTTTTCGCGATATTGAGTGGCCTCTGTGCTGTCCTGCACCATTGCGGGATACGCGGGCCCCTAGAAGTACTCGTACGAGCCGTCGCCGGACTTCTCGGCGGCCGCACGAGGCCCCACACGGAAAGCAAAGGAGGTTGATCATGAACGGAATCAAGGAATTTCGCCGGGTCATGGCGTTCGCAGGTCACGTTGCTCGGCGCCACGGGGTTGCTGTCTCACCGGAGCACGTAGCCTTCGCGCTCGCAGCAACAGAACCAGCAAGAACTCCGGCCAGTAGTGCAGTCATCGAGTACGGAGCGCGGCGAGGATGGCAGGTGCAACCTGAGCCGCCCTCTTTGCGGCAGCGTCTTCTGCCCGCCCGCCGCCCGGACGTCGAACCACGGCTCCAGCGCGAGATCGAGCGCGCAGCAGCCGGCGGTTCGCCCGACGTGCGGACTGTGCTCCGGAGCTTCGTAGACAGTGGCGAACTCGCCTCCGTTGGCGAGATGGTCGAATCAGCCGGCCAAACACTCCATGAATGGCTGGGTCATGGTGATGGTTGAGACGAACAACAGTGCCCCCGTGATGGAGGTTCGCGGGCTGGGCAAGGACGTCGATCGTCTGCAGATCTTGAACAGCATGACCTTCGAGATCGGCGAAGGAGAAGTCGTCGGCCTCATCGGGCCGAACGGGGCTGGAAAGACGACGCTCATGCGCACTCTCGCCGGCCTCTACTCGCCGACGAGAGGCACCGCGTCCGTCCTTGGGCACCCCATCGGTTCCCCTGGGGCGCGCCGAGCCCTCAGCCTCATGCCCGAAGATCCGGATCTCTACCCCGGCCTCAGCGTCGTCGAACACGTCCGACTCATCGAACGCCTCAACGGTACGCGCAGTAGTGCCGAGGTCGCGTTGGATCTGCTCGAACGCTACGGACTGCGAGATAAGCACGATGCGCTGCCGCACGAGCTTTCCCAGGGCATGCGTCGCAAGCTTGCCCTTGTGCTCGCCCTCCGCAAGGGATCTCGTGTACTTCTCCTCGATGAGCCGTTCAACGGACTGGACCCGGTCTCGGCGAGGGAGCTGAGGGAGGAGATCCGGCACTTGTCCGAAGACGGCCATGGCATCCTGATCTCCATGCACGGGCTGGGGGAACTCGCGCGGATCGCAGATCGAGTTCTGATTCTCTATGGCGGAGAAATCGCCCATGTCGCCGACCTCAGCGATGACTCCGCCTCACGGGACTCCCTCGAAGACTCATACCTCACCATCGTCGGAGCTATCCGCAATGAATCCGCATAGCCCGAGAGTCGAAGTCCAGTCGTCAGCCGCGGCGCTCGCGCTCGCGCAAGTGCTCATGCGCCTACGAGAGCTCCGAATTCTTCTCTTCAACCCCCTGGCACTCGTCTTTGTGGTCGTCGCAACCGGCGGATACATCTGGGTCCTTGTGACGCAGGGCGATCACCTCGCCAGCGACCCATCCACTGCCCAGCCCTACGTCGCAGGATTCGTCTTCGGGTTGTGCTTGATCATTGTTTCCTTGACAGCTCGACGAGGGTCGCCCCTCCGGCTTCAGCCTGGGGACGTCTCCTGGGCATTGCAGAGCCGGCACGGGCCTCGGGTCGTGCTTCTCGTACATGGCGTCGGCGCCTCACTGAGCGCCTTCATCGGCGCGACGGTATCAGCAGCAGTCGCCTTGGCGCTCCGAGGCGAACCGCCAGCACTCAGCCCCATCTCCGGGTTCGCCGTACTCAGTGTTCTCCTTGCGATCCGTGCCGCCTCATTGGGTTCTCACCTCCTGGGTCAGTCCCGGTTCAAGGGGGCGCGGCTGGCGGGCATCTCGACACTCGCTGCAGCGGCGTTGGTCTGGGTCGGTTCCTTCGTGGCACGCTTCGTCGGAGTCGGCGAAAACCTGTGGCTCGTCGACGTCGTGACCGAAACAGGGGCGTCACCGTTCCGCGCAGTCCTTGAGCCGGAACACAGCGGCCTCGGCGTCAGCGGCGCCATTCTCGTGCTTGCCGCCGCGGTGCTGACGATCGTCATCGGACGAGCGAACGCCTTCGTAGAGCCTGCAGTTCACGAGAGCATCCTGGCGAACCAGTTGCAGAAGGTTCTCTCTGGCGGACAGGCGTCCTCCCTCCAGGGACGCGGTTACAAAACCGGGCTCAGCTCCTGGACCCGCTGGCCTGATGCCCCCCTGCAAGCTCTCCTCTGCAGCCACCTCGCCCAGGCACGCCGCCGCCGGACACAGTACATCGGAACGGTCCTCGTGATGAACGTCATCGTCCTTGTGCCGATTCTGCTGCGCGACGTCGTTCCCGCAGGCACCGGCCTTCTCCTCGCGCTCCTCGTCCTCACCGTATCGGGTCCTTCTCAACCTGCCGCAACAGAACTCGATCACCAACACCTTCTTCTGGCGGACCTGTCTCTCATCAAAGCTGGAATCGTCGGAGTCTGCCTCAACGCTCTGCTCGACCTCTTGGTGTGCGCACCCGCAATGGTCATCGGCATATCCATGGTCTTGGGCAGTCCTCTTTGGGGTTTGGCTTTCCTCGTTCCCCTGGCTGTCTACCTGCTCAGTTCTTCCTTCGGCGGCGTGGGAGCGCGTGCGCTCTCAGACGCGACGCTGGGGCGCGCATTCGTGTCTCTCCTTCTTGGGGCAATCCCTCTGCTGACGGCGGTTTCCGCGGTGGCGGCGTATGGTGACGACCATCTGGCGCTCCGGCTCTGGCTCACCACGACCGGAACGGTGCTGGTCAGTACCCTGCTTTACGCTGGCATGGCCATTGCGGTTTTCGTCACTGCAAGGCCTCAGGGCACTCATCACGGTCTGCACACGCATGATTCGGAACTGGTCCACCGCTAGCCGAAGACCTCCGAGCAGTCCCCCCGCAGAGGTCCGCTCGTTCGATGCCGAGGCGGACGCCGCGACGACGTCGGCGGGGGCGTCCGCGAGAGTGAACTCCCCCGCGGCCGGGCCGAGTGCGGTGAGGTCGGGTACGCCGACCGCCGCGCCTCGGAAGCCTGCTGATCCGGTGCGCCCCGGCATCACGGTCGTCTCCGAGTCCGTGGATGAAGGCGACCGCCCGATCGGCTCCCGTGCGACCCGTTTCCCCCCCAGCTGCCGAGACCGCGCTCCTCGCCAGCACCTCGACAGGGGAAACGCTCCCGGTCGTCGACGTCGCCCTCCTGCTCAAGGCAGGGTTCACAGGTCACCGCGCGTGCACGCGCTCAAGGATCTCGCGACGCTCACGGCGCTGGCGGAGAGGTGTGGGGAGGTACATCAGAGCTGTTCCGATCTCGCGATGCTCTGCGCGCTCCTCACCGCACGCGGCTCCGAGATCGCAGGGCTTCACGTCGGCGACATCACTGCGATCAACGGTTCGTCACGATCCGCCGCCAGACCTCTCCTGGCGCAGGCGGCCTCGTCACCAAGCAGACCCAGGGGCGAGACATCCGGCACGTCCCGATCCTGCAAGCGCTCACCCCTGCGCTCGAGCGCCTCACCGCGGGCCCTGAGCCAGAGGACCGATCACTGACCGGACCCGCGATCGCGTGCTGACCACCGCCTCCGTGCGGGACGCGACGACAGGGGATCAGCTCGTCACCGATCTCGGCCTGACGAGCCTCACCCGGCATGGCCTCCGGCACACCGGAGCAACCTGGCTCGCCGTGGCCGGCATCCCCCTCCACGTCCTCCAGGACATCCTCGGCCGCACATCGATCGAGACCACCCACCGCTGTCTCCACGCCGACACCAGGCACCTCACCGACGCTGCCGCTTGCGCCGACGCGTTCCTCGTCGGAGACGAGAACCGCGAACGTCAGAGCCCCGAACCGTCCACCCGAACGACGCCACCGCGGCCTCGGTGAAGGCCGGCGATCGCGGCCGCGGCGGGCTCCAGGTCCCGGCCAGGCATCGGCTCGTCGCACCGGCGGCGAGGGGGAGCATGTCGGCCGACATCAAGACCTGCGGTCGGACGATTCCATCAAGCTCCCCGAAAAGGTCAACGGAGACGACGAAACCCAGGTGAGAAACGTACTCTCACCTGGGCGTTCCGTCGGGCTGACAGGATTTGAACCTGCGACCCCTTGACCCCCAGTCAAGTGCGCTACCAAGCTGCGCCACAGCCCGTGGCAGACCGGGCCGAGGCCCGGGCAACTCGACTACCTTAGCGGATGCCGACGCCGGAAGTGAAAACGAGCGGGCCCCGTAGACTCGTTGGGCGGAACGCGTCGGCACGGGTCGACGCGCCGCCGGCAGCTCGGGAGGCGTCAGCAGTGGATGCGCGGCAGAAGCGATCACAGGTGGCCCTGCACCGGGCGATCATCGAACTCGCGACCGGCCGCGACGTCGCCACTCTCACCGTCTCCGAGATCACCGATCTGGCGGGCGTGAACCGCTCCACCTTCTACGCCCACGCCTCGTCCGCCGCGGAGCTGCTCTGCGCCGCCCTGCAGGACGAGCTCGACGCGATCCGGGAGGGCTACCTCCAGCAGCTCCAGAGCGGTGCCGCGACCGACGCGAGCATCCGCGAGGGCACCTCCCGCGTCCTCGGCCACCTGGACGGCCACCGCGACCTCTACCTCCGCGCCTTCGACGCCCCCGGCGGGGACTCGGGCCTCCGCGCGATGCTGGCAGGGCACTTCCGCACCGCCGTCTCCGCGACGCTCGACACGGGGATCCTCGACGTCCCGGCCGCGGACGCACCGCTCGGCTTCCTCGAGGACGCGACGGCCTCGTACCTCGCGGCGGGCTCCGTCGGTCTGATGGAGCAGTGGCTCCGCCTCCCGGAGCCGCGCGACCCCGACAGCTACCTCGCGGCCTACCGTCGGCTCCTGCCGCCGTGGTGGCCGTTCGCCACCGGCGACTGACCGGAGCTCCGCCTCAGGGCTGCGCGTGCACCGGCGCGGCGGCCCGCCACGGGTCAAGTCCCGCGGTCGACGTCCCCGTGCCGTCGACGGCTCAGGATCCCGTGGTCGCTGACGACCGGGACCCGCCGGAGTGAGCGGCCACTCCTGACCGGCCGACCGCTTCCGGACCGCGGGAACGCGAACGGCCCGCAGGAGGATCTCCCACGGGCCGGACAGGGTGCGGCTGCGCTCAGCGCGCGCGCTTCTCGCGGACGCGCATGTTGACGTTCACCGGCGACCCCTGGAAGCCGTAGATCTCGCGCAGGCGGCGCGCGATGTAGCGACGGTAGCCCGGGTCGAGGAATCCGGTCGTGAAGAGCACGAATGTCGGCGGGCGCGACGAGGCCTGCGTGCCGAAGAGCACGCGGGGCTGCTTCCCTCCGCGGAGGGGGTGCGGGTGCGCCGCGGTGAGCTCGGCGAGGAAGGCGTTGAACTTGCCCGTCGGGATGCGCGTGTCCCACGACTCGAGGGCGAGCTCGAGCGCCGGCACGAGCTTCTCGAGGTGGCGGCCGGTGCGGGCCGAGATGTTGACGCGGGGCGCCCAGGCCACGTGGGCGAGGTCGGTCTCGATCTCGCGCTCGAGGTAGCGGCGGCGCTCGTCGTCGAGGAGGTCCCACTTGTTGAACGCGAGCACGAGCGCACGGCCCGACTCCAGCACCAGGTCGATGATGCGGACGTCCTGCTCCGAGATCGGCTGCGAGACGTCGAGGACGACGACGGCGACCTCGGCCTTCTCGAGCGCGGTCGAGGTGCGCAGCGACGCGTAGAAGTCGGCGCCCTGCTGGAGGTGCACGCGGCGGCGGATGCCCGCGGTGTCGACGAAGCGCCACACCTTGCCGGCGATCTCGACCTGCTCGTCGACCGGGTCGCGCGTGGTGCCGGCGAGCTCGTTGACGACGACCCGCTCCTCCCCCGCGGCCTTGTTGAGCAGGCTGGACTTGCCGACGTTCGGGCGGCCGAGGATCGCGACGCGGCGCGGTCCGCCGACCTCGCGCTTGGCGACGGCCGACTCCAGCGGGAGCTTCTCGAGCACCGCGTCGAGCAGGTCGGCGACGCCGCGGCCGTGGACGGCCGAGACGGGGCGGGGCTCGCCGAGGCCGAGCGACCAGAGCGAGGCCGCGTTCGGCTCCTGGCGGGCGTCGTCCACCTTGTTGGCGGCGAGGAAGACCGGCTTCTTCGTCTTGCGCAGCAGCTTCACGACGTGCTCGTCGGTCGCGGTCGCGCCGACGTTCGCGTCGACGACGAAGATGACGGCGTCGGCGAGGTCGATGGCGATCTCGGCCTGCATGGCGACGGAGGCGTCGATGCCGCGGGCGTCGGGCTCCCAGCCGCCGGTGTCGACGATGGTGAACGCCCGGTCGATCCACTCCGCCTTGTACGACACGCGGTCGCGGGTGACGCCCGGGATGTCCTCGACGACCGCCTCGCGGCGGCCGAGGATGCGGTTCACCAACGCGGACTTGCCGACGTTGGGGCGGCCCACGATCGCCACGACCGGGAGGGCGGGGAGGTAGCGGACCTCGTCCGAGTCCTCCCCGGCGAACTCGAGGAGGTCGAGGTCCTCCTCGTCGAGGTCGTAGTCCTCGAGTCCGCTGCGGAGCGCCTGCGCGCGTGAGGAGGCGAGCTGCTCGTCGAGATCGCCGAGGCGCTCGACGAGGTCGTCGTCTCCGAAGTTCAGCTCGTCGTCACCGACGTGCGTGTCCTGTGCCATGATCGGCCCTTGCTCTCGAAGTTCGGACCTCGGCGACGACCGCGTCGACGGTCTGCTCGAAGTCGAGATGAGTGGAGTCGAGAAGAGTGACTCCTTCTGCGGCGTTCATGAAGTCGACCACCTGCGAGTCGGCGCGGTCCCTCGACCGCAGCGCCTGACCCGTCGCCTCGGCGGATTCCGTGGTGACCTCGCGCGAACGCCTCGCCATTCTAGCCTCTTCGCTCGCCGTCAGCAGGATCCGAACGGGAGCGGTCGGTGCGACGACCGTCGTGATGTCCCGGCCCTCGACGATGATGCCCTCCCGGCGCGTCTCGCCGATGATCCTGCGGAACAGGAGAGTGATCCTCCGGCGGACCTCGGGGACCTTCGCCACGGCCGAGACGCGCGCCGTCACCCGGGGCTCGCGGATGGCGGCGGTCACCTCGGTCGGACCGACCCACACCGAGTACGACTCGGGATCGGTGCCGATGGAGTAGTCGAACCCGTCGAGCGCGTCGACGATCGCGTCCTGGTCCTCGAAGTCGAGGCCGCGGTCGAGCCCGTGCCAGGCGAGAGCGCGGTAGGCGGCTCCCGTGTCGAGGAACTCGAAGTCGAGGCGGAGGGCGGCCGCCCTCGACACGCTGGACTTGCCGCTGCCGGCCGGGCCGTCGATGGCGACTACGACGGCCTCGCCGAAGTCGCCCTGCTCGGCGGCCTCGGAGCGCGCCTCGCGCTCGGGAGCCGCGCCCCCGTCCTCCGGGATGCTCTGCTGGGCCCGGCGGGCGGGCGTCATCCTGTTCAAGCCGCCCTCCTGCCTGTTCTGCTCGGTGCTCATCCGGCGATCCTCCAGCCGCGTGCGGTCAGTTCTTCGGTCAGCGGCGCGACCGCTTCGGGCACCACCGAGATCTCGGCGAGACCCACTCGGCGTCCCTGTGCGTGCTCGAGGCGCACGTCCTCGAGGTTGACGCCCGCCTCGCCGATCTCCACCAGGAGCCGCGCGAGGGTTCCGGGCGAGTCGTCGACGAGGACGATCAGGGTCGAGAAGCGCTGATCCTGGCCGTGCTTGCCGGGCAGGCGCGCCACTCCGGCGTTGCCCGCGGCCAGGTGCTCGGCGAGCACGCGGCGCGAGCCGGGCGCCTCGAGGTCGCGGAGCGCATCGGCGACCGCGGCGACGTCGTCGCGGAAGGCGTCGAGCACCGCGACGACGTGCTCGCGGTTCGCGGCGAGGATCTGCATCCACAGCTCGGGAGCCGAGGCGGCCAGGCGCGAGACGTCGCGGACGCCCTGGCCCGCGAGGCGGAGCGCCGCGTTCGGGGCGTCGAGGAGGCGCTGGCCGAGCAGTGACGAGATCACCTGAGGGGCGTGAGACACGAGGCCGACCGAGAGGTCGTGCTCCTCCGGGTCCATCTCGACGATGGTGCCGCCGAGGTCGAGGGCGAGGCCCTCCACCCGCGCGAGCGCGTCGGGCGCGGTCTCGCCGTCGCGGCAGATCACCCAGGGCCGGCCGACGAAGAGGTCTCCCCGCGCGGCGACCGGTCCGCCGCGCTCGCGGCCGGCCATCGGGTGCGAGCCGATGTAGCGGGCGAGGTCGACGCCGCGGGAGCGCAGCTCGCGCAGCGGCTGGGTCTTGACGCTCGCCACATCGGTGACGACCGCTCCGGGGTGTGCCGCGAGCTCGCGCTCGACGACGCTCGCGGTGACGTCCGGCGGGACGCAGACGACGACGACGGAGGGCCGGTCGTCGGCGGAGGCGGCGCGGCCGGCCCCGTAGTCGATGGCGAGGGAGAGGCTCGCGGGCGATGCGTCGTCGAGGACGACGTCGATCCCGCGAGAGGCGAGGCCGAGGCCGATGGAGGCGCCGAGCAGTCCGGAGCCGACCACCCGCACCGTCCCGGTCGTCCGCATCGCGGGCGGCGCGGGGTGCAGGAGATCGTTCACTCCGACAGCCTAGCGATCGGTCCGGCGCTGCTTGTCGGCACCGGACCGGCGCGGAGGAGCCTCGCTCCGTCCGCCGCCTGTGGAGGAGCCGCCGCGATCGGAGGACCGTCCCGCCGAGCCGCCGCGATCGGAGGACCGTCCGGAGGATCCGGCACGGTCCGAGGAGCGCCCGGCCGAGCCGCGCTCCGCAGGGGCGCCGCGCTCGCCGCTGTCCGGCCGGGGCCGTCGGGCGCCCGCGCTCGCCTTCTTCGACGGGACCGCGGGAGCGGCCGCGACCGCCTCGCCGCCCTGGCGTGCGATCGTGAGCAGCGCGCCCAGCTCGTCGCGGGTCAGGTCGCGCAGATCGCCCGAGCGCAGGGTGCCCAGGTGCAGCGGCCCGAACTGGCGCCGGACGAGCTCGATCACCGGGTGCCCGACCGCCGCCATCATCCGGCGGACGACCCGGTTGCGCCCGGAGTGCAGGGTGATCTCGACGAGCGAGGCGTTCGAGCGGCCCTCCGGCCGGCCGAGGAGCCGCGCCTTGTCGGCGGCCACCGGTCCGTCGTCGAGCTCGATCCCGGAGGTCAGCGTCGCGATCGTCTGCGGGAGGACCTGCCCGTGCACCTTCGCGATGTAGGTCTTCGTCACTCCGAACGACGGGTGCGCGAGGACGTGCGCGAGCTCGCCGTCGTTGGTCAGCACCAGCAGCCCCGAGGTCTCGGCGTCGAGGCGCCCGACGTTGAACAGCCGCTCCTCGAAGTTCTTCGTGTAGAGGCTGAGGTCGGTGCGGCCGTTCTCGTCCGCCAGCGAGCTGACGACGCCGATCGGCTTGTTGAGCATCACGTAGCGGCGCGAGGTGTCCAGCTGCACCGCGACCCCGTCGACCTCGATCCGGTCGGTCGCCGGATCGATGCGGCGGCCGAGCTCGTCCGCCACCTCGCCGTTGACGCGGATCCGCCGCGCCACGATCATCTCCTCGACCACTCGTCGGGAGGCGACTCCCGCTGCCGCGAGGACCTTCTGCAGTCGTTCGCCGTCGGGGCCGGTGTCAGGCGCGCTCATCGAATCCGTCTCTTCCGTCGCTCAGTAGGGGGGAGATCTTCGGCAGCTCGTCGAGCGAGGCGAGGCCGAGGTGCACGAGCAGCTGCTCGGTGGTGCCGTAGAGGACCGCGCCCGTCTCGGGGTCGTGGCCGACCTCCGCGATGAGGCCGCGGCCGAGGAGAGTGCGCGCGACGGAGTCGACGTTGACCGCGCGGATCTGCGCGACTTGACCGCGCGAGACCGGCTGCTTGTAGGCGATCACGGCGAGCGTCTCGAGCGCCGCCTGCGAGAGCCGCGTCGGGTTCTGCGTCAGGACGAAGTCCTTGACCACCGGGTCGTATTCGCGGCGCACGTAGATCCGCCAGCCGGCACCGACCTCGCGCAGCTCGAAGCCCCGGCGGATCGCCCCGTCGGCGCCGTCGTAGTCGGCGACCAGGCGCTCGATCGACTGGCGGACCACGGTGATCGGCCTCGACAGCGCGGTCGCGAGGGAGGCGAGCGGCTGCGGCTCGTCCGCGACCATCAGGATCGCCTCGATCGCCCGGTCGATCTCGAACGCGACGGTCCCGGGACCGGCGTCAGGAGTCATAGTCGGCTCCGAGCGCGGCGAGGCTCGCATCGCTCCACTGCTCGGCGACCCAGCGCAGCGTGAGCTCGCCGAGCGGCTCCGGCTGGTCGAACGAGATCGCGGCGTGCCGGTAGAGCTCGAGCACGGCCAGGAAGCGCGCGACGATCACGCCCTTCTCGTCGGCGTCCGCGATCAGCTCGCCGAAGCCGGCCCTCCCGCGGGCGCGCAGCATCGCCACGACGTGGGCGGCCTGCTCCCGGATGCTGATCTGCGGGGCGTGCAGATGGTCCAGGCCCACCGTCGGCAGCTCGCGCGGAGCGAGGGCGACGGTCGCGAGGGCGGCGAAGTCGGCGGGCGACAGGGTCCAGACGAGCTCCGGCTTCGCGGACCGGTACTCCTCCTCCAGAGGCACGTCGCGCACGTGACGGACGGTCTCGATCGCGATCCTCTCGGCGAACCACGACGACACCTGCTTGAAGGCCCGGTACTGCAGGAGCCGGGCGAACAGCAGGTCGCGCGCCTCCAGCAGCGCCGCGTCCTCCGCGTCCACCAGCTCGCCCTGGGGCAGGAGTCCGGCGATCTTCAGGTCGAGGAGCGTCGCGGCGACGACGAGGAACTCCGACGCGCGGTCCAGCCCCTCGAGCGAGTCGATCCCGTGCAGGTACGAGAGGAACTCGTCCGTCACGGCGCTCAGCGCGATCTCGGTGATGTCGACCTGCTGCTTCGCGATGAGGCTCAGCAGGAGGTCGAACGGACCCTCGAAGTTGGTCAGCGCGAGGTGGAACCCGGTGGGAGCGGAGCGCTCCTCGAGGAGGACCTCAGGCGACCGCGCCACGCGAGATCAGCTCCCTGGCGAGCTTGCGATACGCCTTCGCGGCGTTGTGCTCGGGCGCGAACTGGGTGATCGGGACGCCGGACACGCTGGCGTCCGGGAACTTCACCGTCCGGCCGATCACCGTCTCGAGCACGCTGTCGCCGAAGGCGTCGACCACGCGGTCGAGCACCTCTCGCGAGTGCAGGGTGCGCGAGTCGTACATCGTGGGCAGGATGCCGTCGAGCTCGATCACCGGGTTGAGCCGGTCGCGGACCTTGTCGATCGTCTCGATCAGCAGGGCGACGCCGCGCAGCGCGAAGAACTCGCACTCGAGCGGGATGAGCACGCCGTGGCTCGCGGTGAGCGCGTTGACCGTGAGCAGGCCCAGCGAGGGCTGGCAGTCGATCAGGACGACGTCGTAGTCCGCGCTCACCTTGCGGAGCACACGGGCGAGGATCTGCTCGCGCGCGACCTCGTTGACGAGGTGGACCTCGGCGGCGGAGAGGTCGATGTTGGCCGGGATGACGTCCAGGCCCGGCACGCGGGTCTTCCGGATCGCCTCGGCCGGGTCCTTCACGGTGCCCAGGAGCAGGTCGTAGATCGTGATGGCGTCGTAGGTGGTGACGCCGAGGCCGGCCGAGAGGGCGCCCTGCGGGTCGAAGTCGATGGCCAGCACGCGGCGGCCGTACTCGGCGAGGGTCGCGCCCAGGTTGATGGTCGTCGTCGTCTTGCCGACGCCGCCCTTCTGATTGCAGAGGGAGATGATCCGGGCGGGGCCGTGGCCGGTGAGCTCCACCGGCAGCGGGAAGTCGCGCAGGGGGCGGCCGGTCGGGCCGAGCGTCGGGGCTTCGAGACCGGTGAGCTCGGCCTTGTCGTCCGTCTTGCGTGTCACCTGCGTCGTCCTCGCTTCCGTGGCGGCGTGCGCTCCCGCGCGGCCTCCGACGAGTGTACCGGCGCCCCGCTCCCCGGCCGCCGCGCCCCGCCGCACGGGGCCGCGGCTCTAGCGCCGAGCTCGCGGGTGCGCGGACGTGTACACGTCCCGGAGCGTGTCCGCCGTCACCAGCGTGTAGATCTGCGTCGTCGCCACCGAGGCGTGACCGAGGAGCTCCTGCACCACTCGGACGTCGGCGCCGCCCGCGAGCAGGTGGGTCGCGAAGGAGTGCCGGAAGGTGTGCGGCGAGATCTCCCGGTCCAGGCCGGCCTTCTCGGCGACGGCGCGGATGACCAGCCAGGCGCTCTGCCGCGACAGTCGGCTCCCGCGGACCCCCAGGAAGAGCGCCGGAGTCGCGCGCCCCCTCCGCGAGAGCTCCGGCCGCGCGCGCACGAGGTACTCGTCCACCGCCTCGCGGGCGAAGCGGCCGAGCGGCACCATCCGCTGCTTCGACCCCTTGCCCGTCAGCCGCACCACCTCGGCGTCGACCATGTCGTCGACGTTCAGGTCGACCGCTTCCGAGATGCGCGCGCCCGTCGCGTAGAGCAGCTCCAGCAGCGCCCGGTCCCGCAGGTCCGCGAGCTCCTCGCCGCGCGCCGCGTCGAGCAGCGCCGCCATCTGCTCCACCGTGACCGCCTTCGGCAGCGTCATCGGGATCTTCGGCGGCACCACGTCCCGGGCCGCATCGTCCGCGACGACCCCCTCCTCGAGGGCGAAGCGGTGCAGCCCTCGGACGCTCGAGAGGATCCGTGCACGCGAGCTCGCCGCGAGCGGCCGCTCCGGGCGTGCGGCCAGCCAGGAGGAGAACTCCCCCACATCGACTCGCCCGAGCTGTGCCAGGTCGGCGCTTCCGCGCTCCTCGAGCCAGCCGAGGTAGAGCTCCAGGTCGCGCCGGTACGCCGCGAGCGTGTGAGCCGAGAGCCCGCGCTCCACGCTCGCCTGCCGGAGGTACGCCTCGGCGCAGGCGCGAGGGCTCACCCCCGGGGGTGGCGGACCCGCGGGTGACGCGTCCACGGCGAGGACGCGTCGCCCAGCCCGTCCCAGTCGCGCGAGCGGAACGCGTGCGCCGCGAGCACCGCGATCGTCAGCGAGGGGTTCTGCACCCGGCGGGCGAGGACCGCCTCGACCGCCTCGTCCAGCGGAACCCACCGCAGCTCCATGTCGGCCTCCTCGGCCTCGCGGTCGAAGGCGGAGCCGGTGGACGAGAGCCCGCGGGCCAGGTAGATCCGGATGACCTCGTCGCTGCCGCCCGGCGAGGTCGCGAACTCCGAGAGCAGGTCCCAGCGCTCGGCCTGCAGGTCCGTCTCCTCGCCCAGCTCCCGCTGAGCGGCGACCAGAGGATCCTCGCCCTCCACGTCGAGCAGGCCGGCGGGGATCTCCCACTCGCGGGTGCGGACCGGGTGCCGGTACTGCTTGATCAGGGCGACGCGGTCCTCGTCGTCGAGCGCCAGCACCGCGACGGCTCCCGTGTGATCGAGGAACTCCCGGCGCAGCTCGCCGCCTCCGTAGCGGAACGTCTCGGCGCGGACGCCCCAGACCATCCCGTCGAAGACGCGCTCACTGGTCAGGACCTCCGGCTCGACGAGCTCGTCGGACAGCGGCTCACTCATCGGCGCCCGCCTCCGACGCCGGGAAGAGGCGCGACGCCTCCTGGCGCTCGAGGGCGGCGGTCACGAGGCCGCGGAAGAGCGGGTGCGCGGCGTTCGGGCGCGAGCGGAGCTCCGGGTGCGCCTGCGTGCCCACGTAGTAGGGGTGCTTCTCGCGGGGCAGCTCGACGTACTCCACGAGGTGGCCGTCGGGCGAGAGGCCCGAGAACCAGAGCCCCGCCTCGGCGATCCGGTCGCGGTAGCGGTTGTTGACCTCGTAGCGGTGGCGGTGGCGCTCGGCCGCCTCCGGAGCGCCGTACACCTCGGCGACGATCGAGCCCTCGGCGAGCTCGGCCGTGTAGAGGCCGAGGCGCATCGTGCCGCCCATGTCCCCGGACGCGAGGATCTCGACCTGCTCGGCCATCGTCGCGATGACGGGGAACTCCGTCTCCGGGTCGAACTCCGACGACGAGGCCCCCTCGAGGCCGGCCTCGTTGCGGGCGTACTCGATGACCATGCACTGCAGGCCGAGGCAGAGCCCGAGCGTCGGGATCCCGTTCTCCCGCGCGAAGCGCAGCGCGCCGAGCTTGCCCTCGATGCCGCGGATCCCGAAGCCGCCGGGGACGCAGATGCCGTCGAGCTCCGAGAGCGCCTTGGCCGCCGCCTCCGGGTCCTCGAGGCCGTCGGAGGCGATCCAGCGGATCGCGACCTTCGTCTGCTGCGCGAATCCGCCGGCCCGCAGAGCCTCCGTCACCGAGAGGTAGGCGTCGGGCAGGTCGATGTACTTCCCGACCAGGCCGATGGTGACCTCGTGCTTGGGCTCGTGAACGGCCTCGAGCAGTCGCGACCATCCGTCCCAGACGACCTCGCCGGCCGGAAGCCCCAGCTGGTCGATGATGTAGGCGTCGAGGCCCTGCTCGTTGAGCATCTGCGGGATCTCGTAGATCGATGCGACGTCCTTGGCGTTGACCACGGCCTGCTCGTCGACGTCGCACATCAGCGCGATCTTGCGCTTGTTCGACTCCGACACGGGCCGGTCGCTGCGCAGCACCAGAGCGTCCGGCTGGATGCCGATCGAGCGCAGCGCCGCGACGGAGTGCTGGGTGGGCTTGGTCTTCTGCTCGCCGGAGGCGCCCATGAAGGGCACGAGCGAGACGTGCACGAAGAAGACGTTGCGGCGGCCGAGCTCGTGGCGGACCTGCCGGGCCGACTCGATGAACGGCTGGCTCTCGATGTCGCCGACGGTGCCGCCGATCTCGGTGATGATGACGTCCGGCTGCGGGTCGTCCTCCGACTGGAGGCGCATACGGCGCTTGATCTCGTCCGTGATGTGCGGGATGACCTGGACCGTGTCGCCGAGGTACTCGCCGGCGCGCTCGCGAGCGATGACCCGCGAGTAGATCTGACCGGTCGTGACGTTCGCGGCCTGGTTGAGGTTGATGTCGAGGAAGCGCTCGTAGTGGCCGATGTCGAGGTCGGTCTCGGCCCCGTCGTCGGTCACGAAGACCTCGCCGTGCTGGAACGGGTTCATCGTCCCCGGATCCACGTTGAGGTACGGATCGAGCTTCTGCATGACGACGCGCAGCCCGCGCGCGGTCAGCAGGTTGCCCAGGCTCGCGGCCGTGAGGCCCTTGCCGAGCGAGGAGACGACACCGCCGGTGACGAAGATGTGCTTCGTGATCTTCGAGGGGGCGTCCTGCCCGGCCGTCGAAGCGTTCCGGGTCGAGGACCCGGAGGAGCCCTCGGGATCCGAGGGAGAAGAAGAGGAAAGGCCCGCGTTCGTAAAGTCCACCACGGGGTTCCACCGTAACAGCAGAACGGCGGCGGCGGACCGCCCGGGACGGATCGATGTCGTCCCGGGCCGCTCGTGATCAGCCCCGCCGGCTCGATTCGAGGAGCTCCCGTGCGTGAGCGAGAGCGTTGGCGGAGTCGGTGAGCCCCGAGAGCAGGCGCGCCATCTCGGACACCCGCTCCTCGGAGTCGAGCTGCGTCACGGCGCTCGAGGTCACCGCGCCGTCCGAGCCCTTCTCGACGCGGAGGTGGTTCGTCGCGAACGCGGCGACCTGCGCGAGGTGGGTCACGACGATCACCTGAGACGTCTCGGCGAGCCGCGCGAGGCGCCGGCCGATCTCGATCGCCGCTGCTCCGCCGACCCCCGCGTCGACCTCGTCGAAGACGAACGTCGGCACGGGATCGTTGGCGGCGACCACGACCTCGATCGCGAGCATCACCCGCGAGAGCTCGCCGCCCGAGGCGCCGCGGGCGAGGGGCCGGGGTGCGGCCCCGGTGTGCGGCTGGAGCAGCATCTCGACGGAGTCGCGCCCGTGGGCGCTCGGCTCCCCCGCAGCCGTCACCTTCACGTGCAGGCGCGCGTCGGCCATGGCCAGCGCGGTGAGCTCGTCGCTGACCCGCTCCCCCAGCTCGGCGGCCGCCGCGGTCCGCAGCTCGGTCAGGCGGGTCGCGAGGCGGTCGACGAGGTCCGCATCGGCCGCGGTGTCGGCCTCGAGCGCCGCGATCCGCTCGTCGTCGCCGTCGAGCTCGAGAAGGCGCAGTCCGGAGGAGTCGACCAGGTCGAGCACGTCGTCCAGCGTCGGTCCGTAGGTGCGGGCCAGCAGCGACAGCTCCGCCCGCCGGTTCTCGATCAGCTCCAGGTCGTGCGCGCCGTCGAGGTCGAGCTCCGCCAGGTACGAGGAGAGCCCGCCGGCGGCGTCGACGAGGAGCACCGCCGCCTCGCCGAGCGTCTGGACCGTCGGCTGCAGCGCGGCGTCGTGCTCGGCCGCCCGCTCCAGCACGCGACGCGCCGTCTCGAGGAGCCCGAGCGCGTCCCGCCCGTCCAGCTCCTCGGACGAGATCGCCTCACGGGCCTCGCCGGCGGCGAGCCGCAGCTGCTCGATGCTCCCGAGCCGGGCGGACTGCGCCGCGAGCTCGACGTCCTCACCGCGCTGGGGAGCGACCACCTCGATCTCGGCGAGAGCGGAGCGGAGCCGTTCGGCCTCGCGGGCGCGCGTCTCCCGGGCCTCGGTGAGGGAGTCGAGCTCCTCCCGGTTGGCCCGCCACCGCTCGAAGGCGCTCGCGTAGTCGCGGAGGGCGTCGGCGAGATCGGAGCCACCGAAACGGTCGAGCGCCTCGCGCTGCGCGGCGGCGGAACGGAGGCGGATCTGGTCGGACTGCCCGTGCACGACGACGAGCTGATCCGCGAGCTCGCTCAGCACGCTGACCGGTGCGCTCCGGCCGCCGACGACGGCGCGGCCGCGTCCCTCCGCCGAGACCGAGCGGGCGAGCAGCAGCTCCGGGCCGTCGAGATCTCCGCCTGCGTCGTGGACGCGCTCGGCGACCGGGCCCTCCTCGGGGACCAGCCAGCGCCCCGACACCCAGGCCTGCTTCGCTCCCGAGCGCACCGCGGACGCGTCCGAGCGCGCACCCAGCACGAGGCCGAGCGCCGTGACCACCATCGTCTTGCCGGCGCCGGTCTCGCCGGTCACAGCGGTGAAGCCCGGTCCGAGCGGGAGCGTCGCCTCGGCGATCACTCCGAGGTCGCGGATCTGCAGCTCTTCGAGCATCGGGCCTTACTCCGTCTCCGCCGACCCCCGCCATCCGCGGATGGGGAGACCGAACTTGTGCACGAGTCGATCGGTGAAGGGTGCGTCGTGCAGGCGCGCGAAGCGCACGGGCACGGGCGAGCGCCGGTAGACGACGCGCGCTCCCGGCGGCAGCTCGTAGGCGCGCCGGCCGTCGGCCCAGAGGACGCCGACGCCGTCGGTCCTCTCCTTGACCTCGACGGCGAGGCTCGACGAAGGGCCCACGACGAGGGGCCGCGCGAAGAGCGCGTGGGCGCTGAGCGGGACGAGGAGCATCGCCTCGACGGTCGGCCACACGACGGGGCCGCCCCCGGAGAAGGCGTACGCGGTGGAGCCCGTCGGAGTGGACACGACGATGCCGTCGCAGCCGAAGCTCGACAGCGGACGTCCGTCGACACCGACCATGACCTCGAGCATGCGCTCGCGGCTGCCCTTCTCGACGGTGGCCTCGTTGAGGGCCCAGGTCTCGTAGACGACGGCCTCGTCGATCTTCACGCGCACCTGCAGGGTCATCCGCTCCTCGACCGCGTAGTCGCCGTCGAGCGCACGCGCGACGGCGTCGTCGAGATCGTCCCGCTCGCTCTCGGCGAGGAACCCGACGTGACCGAGGTTCACGCCGAGCAGCGGGGCCGTCCCGGATCGGACGATCTCCGCCGCCCGGAGGATGGTCCCGTCCCCGCCGAGCACGAACACCAGCTCGATGGACTCGAGCGGCACGTCGGACCCGAGCACGGCGACATCGCTCAGACCAGGAGCGACCGCGACGATGTCGCCCTTGTCGTCGGCGCAGAGGACAGGGTGGGCACCGGAGTTCCGGAGGCGCTCGACGACGAGGACCGCCGCATCGAGGGAGTCCGTCCGTCCGGTATGGGCGACGACGAGGATGTTGCGCTCGTCTCGAGGGGACTGCATCGAGGGTGTGTCCTTCTGGTCAATCGACAGCGGCGGACACGATCGCGTCATCCGGTGGTGAGCGCGGTGACCGCGTCCCTCCATTCTGTCGGAATCGTTCCGTGGTCGCGGTGGAGGTGCGCCAGATACTCGCGATTCCCAGCGCCACCCGGGAGTGGCGACTCGGCCAGCCCGACGACGCCGAGCCCCAGGTCCCACGCCGACCAGAGGACGTCCGAGAGCGCCTCGCGACGCAGCTCCGGATCCCGGACGATCCCCTCCCGCACTCCCAGGCGGCCGACTTCGAACTGCGGCTTCACCAGCACCACGAAGTCGGCGAGCGGATCCACGGAGGCGGCGACCGGCGGCAGCACCATCCGCAGGGAGATGAAGGAGACGTCGGACACGACCAGGTCCGGGACGATCTCCGTCTTGGCCGCCTCGGCGAGCCGGGCGGCGGTGAGGTCCCGCGCGTTGAACCCCTCCACCACGTGAACGCGATCGTCGGACCGGATCCTCGGGGCGAGCTGAGCGTGCCCGACGTCGAGCGCGATCACCGACGCGGCGCCGCGCTCGAGCAGGACCTGCGAGAACCCGCCCGTCGACGCACCGACGTCGAGAGCGTTCCGGCCCGCGACTCGCACCGTCACGAAGGTGTCGAGGGCAGCGAGCAGCTTGTGGGCCGCCCGGCTGACGTAGTGGTCGAGTCCGGCGACGGCGATGTCCTGATCGTCGTGCACTCGGATCGAGGGCTTCAGCGCAGGGGCGCCGTCCACTGTCACCAGCCCGTCGGCGATCATCCGAGCCGCATGGGTGCGGGAGCGGGCGATTCCCCGCGCGGCCAGAGCCGAGTCGAGACGGGAGTCGTCGGTCATCGGTCGTGATCCGCGTTCTCGAGGCGGATGCGCAACCGCTCCTGCAGCTGGAGGTACCCGGCTCCCCTCTCGCTCAGCGGTGTCTGCTCGATCCAGAGAAGCTCGTCGGACAGACCTGTCTCCTCCGTAACGCTGGAATCGCCGCTCGAGCGGCTCGGTCGGGTCTCCGGCCTCGGGTCGTCCTGACGCATCGCTGCTCCTCGTTCCGGAGTCGGGCGACGACGGTCATCGTCGCTTCGGCCGGCCTTGGTCCTTCTCGAACCCTGGTCCTCTTCGAGGAGAGACCGACCGGTTAAACAGCGATGGCCACCCATCTCTGGGTGGCCATCGTGAATGGTGTCCGGCGGTGTCCTACTCTCCCACAGGGTCCCCCCTGCAGTACCATCGGCGCTGAGAGTCTTAGCTTCCGGGTTCGGAATGTGACCGGGCGTTTCCCTCTCGCTATGGCCGCCGTAACCCTGGCGACACACGCACCCGAAGGCACATGGTCAAATCTGGGTTACACGCCGTGCGTGTATTCAATTGTTCCGCTCCTCCCGAAGGAGGATGCGGGGTGCCCGTCTTCTGGGAACCACAAAGTGGACGCAAGCAATCTCTGACCACTCCTACCAGCCTTTACAACGGTATGAGTGTAGTGATTATCAAGTT
>NZ_PSUG01000090.1:0-2079 GCF_002931755.1 Rathayibacter sp. AY2B3
CCTGCAGATCGCACCTGCAGACGGCACACCTCCCTGCAGACGGCACACCTCCTCGCAGACGGCACACCTCCCTGCCGGCACACCTCCCTGCAGACGGCACCGCTGCGGGTCGCGCTGCGGTCCGGGGGCAGCCCCGATGACCCGATCCCCTACGAGCGGAGATGATCGCCGCGGGAGACGGCGGCGAGGACGTCCGCCTCCGCCGCTTCCCAGTGCGTGTCGACTGTCGCGGTCCGGAAGTGGTGGATCCGATAGCCCAGGCGGCCGAGCTCGATGTCGCGACGGTTGTCCCTGTCGGCCTCGTGGAACTCCGCACCGTCCACCTCCAGGATGAGGACCTCGCCGATGAGGAAGTCGACCCGGCGAGCGCCGATGCGCACCTGCTGGCGGAAGCGGACTCCGATCCTGCGCAGGCGGAACGCGACCATCGACTCGAGCCCGCTCTCCGACACCTTTCCCGCCCAGCTCAGCTGCACCGCGAGCCGGGTGGGCAGACGGGCGAGCAGGCGGTTCTTGGCCGCCGTGCCGAGGAGCCCCTGCCGGAGCGCCGACTCGAGGAGGACGAATCCGAACTCGGCGCCCTGACAGAGGGAGGCGATGACGATGCAGTCCTCCATGCTCTGCACGAGGGTGCAGGGCGGCGCAGCAGCGGCTGACCAGTGCACGACGACGTCGTCGGAGGTGCCGAGCCGCAGGTGGTACCGCTCGCGGTCGCGCAGACGCGAGGCCTGCTCCGGCACTCCGACGTGGAGACCGCGGAAAGCCGGGACCCAGAGCCCGTGGACGCGCGCTGCATCCGCGCAGGCGAGGACCCCTCCGACGCGGAAGGCCTGCTCGACCGCGGGAGCGAGGCCGGGCAGTGCGTACCAGCCCTTCCGGACGCGGACGAGCGACCCCGACACGACGGCGCGTGACAGCTCCCGCCGGGTCGTCCCCTCCCGGAGGAACTGCTCCGTCTTCACGACGCCGCCGGCGCGGAGGAGGGTGGTGGAGGACGCTCGCATCCGTCGAGGCTGGCCCGACCGGGACCGCCGTCGACGATGCGACCGACGGAACTGGGGAGAGCTCTTCCGACCGGCGCCTGGGGAGGACGCTCCGCCGCCCCGCCGGCGCGGGTGACCGGTGCGATCTGCAGGCTGCGGCGGTGCGATCTGCAGGCTGCGGCGGTGCGATCTGCAGGCCTGGCCGGTGCGATCTGCAGGAGATCCGGGCGTCGACCCGCTGTCCAGGCGGAGGAGAGCGCTCCCCTCCGACCATCCCCTGCAAACGGCGCAATCCCCTGCGGACGGAACTGGCGCCTGCAGACGGCACACCCCCCTGCGGACCGCACTGGTGCCTGCAGACGGCACACCCCCCTGCGGACCGCACTGGAGCCTGCCGGCGGCACACTCGCCCGCCGGCGGCCACACTCGCCTGCAGACGGCACACCCTCCTGCGGACGGCGGTGCAGCCTGCGGAGGGCACGCCTCAGGCCACGGCACACCCACGCGACCGGCGGCTCCCTACGGGGCGACGCGGCCGTTCGCCGTGAAGGCGGCGGCCGTGAGGGGCATCAGCTCCTGGAAGTGGGTCTCCATCTGCTCGGCGGCCATCTCGATCTCGCGCTGCGGGAAGGAGGGGAACGTCGAGTCCTCGCGCTTGGTGCGCAGGGAGAGGAAGTTCATCAGCGAGCGGGCGTTGAGCGTGACGTACATCGAGGAGTAGATGTTCAGCGGGAGGACGATCCTTGCGACCTCGCGGGCGACGCCCTCGCCGAGCATCCGCTGGTACGACTCGTAGGCCTGCGTGCTGACGCGGCGCGTCTCCTCGGCGACGAGGTCGGCCTGCTCCGGGGTGCCCGACTCGAAGGAGTAGGCGCCGGGCTTGCCGACCTGCACGAGGTTGCGCCGGGGGCCGGGCACGTAGAAGACCGGTCGGAGCTCGCGGTAGCGGCCCGACTCCTCGTTGTAGGAGGCGATGCGGTGGCGCATGAACTCGCGGAAGACGAAGATCGGCGCCTGCACGTAGAAGGTCATCGAGTTGTGCTCGAACGGCGAGCCGTGGCGGTCGCGCATCAGGTAGTTGATCAGGCCGCGGTCG
>NZ_PSUG01000091.1:0-1901 GCF_002931755.1 Rathayibacter sp. AY2B3
CGCGGACGTGCGGCTGATGAAGGAGCTGGGGCTCGGCTCCTACCGCTTCTCGGTCAGCTGGGCGCGCGTCAAGCCGGGCGACCGCGCGGTGAACCCCGAGGGCCTCGACTTCTACTCCCGTCTGGTCGACGAGCTGCTCGGCGCCGGCGTGCTGCCGTGGCTCACGCTCTACCACTGGGACCTCCCGCAGGCCGTCGAGGAGACCGGCGGCTGGGCGAACCGCGACACCGCCGAGCGCTTCCGGGACTACGCCGAGGCCGTCTACGAGAGCCTCGGCGACCGGGTGCAGCACTGGACGACGTTCAACGAGCCGTTCTGCTCGACCCTGCTCTCCTACGGCGCGGGCGTGCACGCCCCCGGCGTGATCTCGCAGCAGAAGGCTCTCGCCGCCGTGCACCACACGCACCTCGCCCACGGGCTGGCCGTCTCGACGCTCCGGCAGCTCGGCGCGCAGAACCTGGGCATCACGCTCAACCTCTCGAACGCCGTCCCCGACGACCCCGAGGACGAGGCCGACCTCGACGCGGCACGCCGCTTCGACGCCCTCCAGAACCGGATCTTCCTCGACCCGCTGCTGCTCGGCGAGTACCCCGAGGACCTGCTCGAGGACGTCGCCGGGCTCGGCCTCGACGAGCTGATCGTCGACGGCGACCTCGACCTCATCTCGCTCCCGCTCGACTTCCTCGGCGTGAACCACTACCACGACGACAACGTCTCGGCCCACCCGCTGCCGGCCGGGGCGGACGACTTCGCCCAGGCGACCGACCGCGAGGTCGGCTCCCCCTGGGTCGGCTCCGAGTTCATCACCTTCCCGTCGCGCGGGCTGCCGCGCACCGCGATGGACTGGGAGGTGAACCCCGACGGGCTGCGCTACCTGCTGACCCGCCTGGGCCTCGAGTACGAGAACCTCCCTCCGCTGTACGTGACGGAGAACGGCGCCGCCTACGACGACGTCGTCGAGGGCGGCCGCGTGCACGACGCGGACCGCACGCAGTACGTGCTCGACCACGTCGAGAAGGTCGCCGATGCGATCGACCAGGGCGCGGACGTCCGCGGGTACTTCGTCTGGTCCCTCCTGGACAACTACGAGTGGGCGTGGGGCTACGAGAAGCGCTTCGGCGTCGTCCGGGTGGACTACGGCACGCAGGAGCGGATCGTGAAGGACTCGGGCCTGGTGTACTCCCGACTGCTCGGCGGCAGCGCCGCCGCGGCCCTGGACTGATCCGTGACCGAGGCGACGGGAGTCCGCGGCGGGGGCCGGTCCCCCACGCTCGAGATGGTCGCGGCACGGGCGGGAGTCTCGCGCGCGACCGTCTCGCGGGTGGTCAACGGCGCCCCTCAGGTGGCGGCCGAGATCGTGGCCGCGGTCGAGAAGGCCATCAGCGAGCTCGACTACGTGCCCAACCACGCGGCGCGGATGCTCGCCTCGCGGCGCACGCAGTCGATCGCCCTGATCGTGCCGGAGTCGACCGCCCGCGTGTTCGCGGATCCGTTCTTCGCCTCGATCGTGCAGGGCGCCGCGATGCGCCTCGCCGACACCGACTACACGCTCTCGATGCTGATCGCGTCCGAGACCGACGGCGAGAAGACGCGGCGGTACCTGCTCGGCGGCAACGTGGACGGTGCACTCGTGGTCTCGCACCACTCCGGCGACCACTCCTACGCGGCTCTCTCGGGCACGCTGCCGATCGTCTTCGGCGGCCGGCCGCTCTCGCCGGACGAGCGCGGCTCCTACTTCGTGGACGTGGACAACACCGAGGGAGCGGCCGTCGCCACCGCGCACCTCATCGAGCGCGGACGACGCCGGATCGCGACCATCGCCGGCCCCGCCGACATGCCGCCCGGCGTCGACCGCCTGATCGGCTGGCGCGGCGCCCTGAGCGACGCGGGCCTCGCCGACG
>NZ_PSUG01000092.1:0-1791 GCF_002931755.1 Rathayibacter sp. AY2B3
AACCCGCAGGGCTACGGCATCGGCCCGCGCACGCCCGGACTCCCCGACCCCGTCCTGGGGCTGCGCCGCGCTCGCGCCGCGACCGCCCTCATGCTCGCGCTCCCCGGGTCCGCCTACGTCTACCAGGGCGAGGAGCTCGGGCTCCCCGAGGCGATCGACTTGCCGGACTCGGCGCGTCAGGACCCGACCTGGTTCCGCACCGGCGGCGAGCGCTACGGCCGCGACGGCTGCCGGGTGCCGATCCCGTGGGAGGCGGACGCGCCCGCGTACGGCTTCAGCGGCTCCGGCGACTCCTGGCTGCCGCAGCCCGGCGACTGGGCGCCGCTCGCCCGCGACCGCCAGCGCGGTGTCGCGGGCTCGACGCTCGAGCTGTACCGGTCCCTGCTCGCCGTGCGCCGCGCCGAGGACCTGGGCTCGGGCGCCGTCGAGTGGCTCGAGGGCTACCCGGAGGACGTCGTGGCGTTCCGCAACGGAGCCGTCACGGTGATCGCGAACCTCGGCGAGGCTCCGGTCGAGCTGCCCGTCGGCTCCGTGGTGCTGTGCTCGGAGGAGCTGCACGAGCCGGCGCTGCCCGCCGACACCACGGTCTGGCTGCGCGCGGAGTAGCCGGCGCGTCGGCTCCGCGGGGGCTGCGTGCGATCTGCAGGAGGCCGTGCCGACTGCAGGAGAGAGTGCCGTCTGCAGGAGGCGGTGCCATCTGCAGGAGGCAGCGGTGCCGTCTGCAGGATGCGGTGCCGTCTGCAGGATGTGGTGCCATCTGCACGAGGCGGTGCCGTCTGCAGGAAGCAGCGGTGCCGTCTGCAGGGGAAGAACGCCTCAGCGAGCGGCGCGGCTGGAGATGCGGACGATCACGCTCAGATCACCTGCAGACCGCACACGGCCCTGCACACCGCACGCGAGACCGCACACGGCCCTGCACACCGCACGCGAGTCCTGCCGACGTCAGCGCCCGGCGTTGGCCTTCAGCCACAGGTAGGAGTCGACCTTCGTCACGCCGTCGAGGCGGATCTCGAAGTGCAGGTGCGGGCCGGTCGACATGCCGGTCGTGCCCACCAGCCCGAGCAGCTGGCCGACCTTGACCGGGTCGCCCTCGTTCACGGCCGCCGAGCCGTGCTGCATGTGCGCGTACACGCTCGAGACCAGCTGCCCGTCGATCTCGTGGTCGACGATCACGTGCACGCCGAGCGAGCCTTCGCCGTCGATGACCGTGCGCACGACGCCGTCGGCGATCGCCTGGATGGGCGAGCCGTCGCCCGGGTTGAAGTCGGTGCCGCCGTGGTTCACCGAGCAGCCCGCGCAGTTGCGGTAGCCGAAGCGGTCGCCCACCGGCACGCCGACGGCGAAGGGCCACTGGATCGACGCGTTCGGATCGTTCGTGAAGCCGGTGTCGGAAGTGCGGACGATGTCGGCGACGTTGGTCTGCGTCTTGCGCTCCTGCACGCCGAACCCGTCGCGGGCGACCGTCTCGGCGCTGACCTCGCCGGCGACGAACGACTGCGCGCCGCGGCGGGCGTCGGCGCCGAAGGGGGTCGAGAGGCCCTGCGCCTGCACGTCCTCCGCGGTCAGGAGCGACGTGGCCGGCAGCGACGTCGCCGCGACGATGGCCGCGACGAACGAGAGGGCGACGAGTCCGCCGACCCGGGCCCGGCGCACGGGCCGGAGCGGCGTCGCGCGCGGTGCGGGGACGGGGGCCGGGGCGCTGCGGACCGAGGCGACGCGTCGCTCCGCCTCGCGCAGCTGCTCCGCCGTGGGAGCCGCGAGGAGGTCATCGGAGCCGCTCGCCAGCGAGAC
>NZ_PSUG01000093.1:0-1770 GCF_002931755.1 Rathayibacter sp. AY2B3
GTTCACGCCCGCGAGCCACGACCGCGCGGGATCGGACTCGTCGCGGCGGAGCGCCGGCAGCGCGTCCCACGGCGGGACGCGGTCGACCACGTCGGCCACTGGATCGACGGGGCCCCCTCGGCCTCCTCGTCCGGCCGCACTGCTCCCGTGTACGACCCGGCGCTGGGAGTCGCGACCAAGGAGGTCGCGCTCGCCGACTCCGCCGAGGTGGACGCCGCCGTCGCCTCCGCGAAGGCCGCCTTCCCCGCCTGGCGCGACACGTCGCTCGCGAAGCGGCAGCAGATCGTCTTCCGCTTCCGCGAGCTGCTCGAGTCGAAGAAGCAGGAGCTCGCCGAGCTGATCACGTCGGAGCACGGCAAGGTCGTCTCGGACGCGCTCGGCGAGATCACGCGCGGCCAGGAGGTCGTCGAGTTCGCGACCGGGCTCGCGCACCACCTCAAGGGCGAGTACTCCGAGCAGGTCTCGACCGGCGTCGACGTCTACTCGACCAAGCAGCCGCTGGGGGTCGTGGGCATCATCAGCCCCTTCAACTTCCCCGCGATGGTGCCGATGTGGTTCTTCCCCATCGCCATCGCCGCCGGCAACACCGTCGTGGTGAAGCCCTCCGAGAAGGACCCGTCCCCGGCGATCTGGCTCGGCGCCCTCTGGAAGGAGGCAGGCCTTCCCGACGGCGTCTTCACGGTGCTCAACGGCGACAAGCAGGCCGTCGACGGGCTGCTCGAGCACCCCGACGTGCGCTCGATCTCCTTCGTCGGCTCCACGCCGATCGCGCAGTACGTCTACGAGACCGGCACCAGGCACGGCAAGCGGGTGCAGGCGCTGGGAGGCGCGAAGAACCACATGCTCGTCCTCCCCGACGCGGATCTCGACCTCGTCGCCGACTCCGCGATCAACGCGGGCTTCGGCTCGGCGGGCGAGCGGTGCATGGCGATCTCGGTCGTCGTCGCGGTCGAGCCCGTCGCCGACGAGCTGATCGCGAAGATCCAGGAGCGCGCCGCGACCCTGCGCACCGGCGACGGGCGCCGCGGCTGCGACATGGGCCCGCTGATCACCGAGGCGCACCGCGACAAGGTCGCCTCCTACATCGCGATCGCGGAGGAGGACGGCGCGGAGGTCGTCATCGACGGCCGCGGCATCGAGGTCGACGGGGACGCGAACGGGTTCTGGCTCGGCCCGACCCTGCTCGACAAGGTCCCCACGACCTCCCGCGCGTACACGGAGGAGATCTTCGGACCGGTGCTCTCCATCGTCCGCGTCGCCTCCTACGAGGAGGGCGTCGCGCTGATCAACAACGGCGCCTTCGGCAACGGCACCGCCATCTTCACCAACGACGGAGGAGCGGCCCGCCGCTTCCAGAACGAGGTCGAGGTCGGGATGATCGGCATCAACGTCCCCATCCCCGTCCCCGTCGCCACGTTCTCGTTCGGCGGCTGGAAGGCGTCCCTGTTCGGCGACACCAAGGCCCACGGCGCCGAGGGAGTCCGCTTCTTCACCCAGCAGAAGGCCATCACCAGCCGCTGGCTCGACCCCTCCCACGGCGGCATCAACCTGGGGTTCCCGCAGCATTCATAGGCTCTCTCCTCCTGACGTCGTCGATCGCCCGCGGTCGGCTGGGGAGGGTGGTTCCGTTCTCGAGAGCGTCGAACGTTCCGCGCACGACGATCCGCTGGAACGCGGATCGCCGGTTGCGCTATGCGCCGCTGAGCCTCTCTCCTCCTGGCGTCGTCGATCGGCCGCAGTCGGCTCGGGCAGGTGGCCCCGCCGGGAAGA
>NZ_PSUG01000094.1:0-1447 GCF_002931755.1 Rathayibacter sp. AY2B3
TACAGCAGGGTCGCCCCGGCCGCCTCGGCGCCGGCCATGATCGGGTCCAGGCCCGCCCAGGCGTCGACGGAGCCGTTCTGCAGCGCCGCCCAGCCGTCCGGAGAGACATGCCCGCCACCCCCGCCGCCCGCACGAGCCTGGCCTTCGACGCCGAGCTCGGCCAGTCGGCGTTCCCCGTGCGCTTCGAGGGGGTCGGCCGCACCTTCGCGCCCGGGTCCCCGGTACTGACGGACGTGACGCTCGAGGCCGCCGCGGGCGAGGTCATCGCGATCCTCGGCCCGAGCGGCTGCGGCAAGTCGACGCTGCTGCGCATCGCAGCGGGCCTGGACACCGCCTCCGAGGGGTCCGTCCTCATCGACGGCGCTCCCGTCTCCGGCATCGACCCGCGCTGCGCGGTGGCGTTCCAGGAGCCGCGGCTGCTGCCCTGGCGGAGCATCGCCGACAACGTCGCGCTCGGCCTCCCGCGCGGCACCCCGCGCCCGGCCGCCCGCGCCGCCGTCGACGAGCTGCTCTCGCTGGTCGGCCTCACCGCGCACGCCCGCTCGCGGCCCCGCGAGGAGCTCGGCCCGGTGCTCGGCGAGCTCCGCCGAGCCGCGGTCGCGGGGGCGCGCGCCAGGGACGGTGACGATCCGCTGGATGCGCGAGACGCCTCCGGGCTCGTCGCGTCCGAGGAGCACGATGCGGTCGGCCAGCTGGAGGGCTTCGTCGACGTCGTGGGTGACGAGCAGGATCGTCGCCGGAGCCGCCGCGTGCACGTCGAGCAGCAGGTCCTGCATCCGCAGGCGGGTCAGCGCGTCGAGCGCCCCGAAGGGCTCGTCCAGGAGGAGCACGCCGGGGTTCCGGGCCAGAGCGCGGGCGAGGGAGGCGCGCTGGGCCATCCCTCCGGACACCTCGCGGGGCCGCGAGCGGGCGTGCGCGGTGAGGCCGACCAGCGAGAGCAGCTCGTCGACGGCGGCGCGGGCGGCCGGGCGCGGGGTGCCGCGCGGGAGGCCGAGCGCGACGTTGTCGGCGATGCTCCGCCAGGGCAGCAGCCGCGGCTCCTGGAACGCCACCGCGCAGCGCGGGTCGATGCCGGAGACGGGAGCGCCGTCGATGAGGACGGACCCCTCGGAGGCGGTGTCCAGGCCCGCTGCGATGCGCAGCAGCGTCGACTTGCCGCAGCCGCTCGGGCCGAGGATCGCGATGACCTCGCCCGCGGCGGCCTCGAGCGTCACGTCCGTCAGTACCGGGGACCCGGGCGCGAAGGTGCGGCCGACCCCCTCGAAGCGCACGGGGAACGCCGACTGGCCGAGCTCGGCGTCGAAGGCCAGGCTCGTGCGGGCGGCGGGGGTGGCGGGCATGTCTCTCCGGACGGCTGGGCGGCGCTGCAGAACGGCTCCGTCGACGCCTGGGCGGGCCTGGACCCGATCATGGCCGGCGCCGAGGCGGCCGGGGCGACCCTGCTGTA
>NZ_PSUG01000095.1:0-1385 GCF_002931755.1 Rathayibacter sp. AY2B3
CCGACGATGAGCGGCACGAACACCAGCGCGGTCCAGCTCATGACGGTCAGCGTATAGGGCGTGCTGGAGGCGTTCTCGATCGTCAGCCCGTAGGCGGGGTCGGGGGGATCGTCCCACGGCGGGGGAGACCACGACGCCCCCCGGTCCGGGGACCAGGGGGCGTCGTGGCGGACGGGCGTCAGCCGCGGCTGGCCCAGACCGCGCGGCGGCTGTCGTACTCGACGAGGTTGCCGTCGTCCTGCATGACGAGCTTGTACGGGCCGACCGACGCGGCGGGCGGGACGACCGACCATCCGCTCGTCGTCTCGGTGCCCACGGCGATCTGCCCGCTGGTGTCGATGGCGAAGAAGCCGCCGGCGCGGGTGGTCTTCGACGCCCAGATCGGGCCGTTCTTGCCGTAGACGACGAAGTTGCCGTCCGCCTGCATCACCGCCCGGTAGACGCCGTTCGCGGAGCGGAGGAAGCTGCCCGCCTCGAGCGAGTTCGCCGCGTAGAGCGTGGTCGAGGGGAAGGCGGCCTGGCTGGTCCAGATCACGTCGTCGGACGAGTTCACGATGATCAGCGAGCCGGCGTTGTTGATGCCCAGGCGGAGGTCCTTGCCGCGCGTGCCCGAGAACCACTTGACGGAGCCGTCGGAGCCGTAGATGACGGCGTTGCCGTCCTTCTGCATGGTGATGCGGTTGCCGGAGCCGCCGGTGCCGGTGCCCCAGACGGCGCCCTGGGGGCCGTAGCCGACGAAGTTGCCGTCGTTCTGCATGACGGCGCTGAAGCGGCCGTCGGCGGAGGTGAGCTGGTGGACGGGGCGGAGGGTCTGCTCCGTGAACAGCGTGTCGGTCACCGGCTCGGCGATGACGCGGCGGACGCTGCTCGCCCAGGCGGGCGAGCCGTTCTCGCGGTAGACGACGAGGTTGCCGTCGGGCTGCATGATCACGGAGGCGCCCGCCTCGTTGATCGTGTTGGTGCTCCACACGGGGCCGCCCTTGGCGGAGTAGACGACCATGTTGCCGTCGGTCTGCATCACCAGGTGGTCGCCGCGGCCCTGGGTGTTCGTGGCGAACGTGGGGCGGCCCTGCGGGTCGTAGACCACGGCGTTGCCGTCGGTCTGCATCCGGAACGAGTAGCCGTTCGTGCCCGAGACGATCCGCTGGCCGGCGGCCAGCTCCTCACCGCCGACGAGGGCGTTGTAGTAGCTGACGGCCGCGCGGGCGGTCTGCTGGGCGGCCTCGGGCGACTCGCTCGCGGGGGCGAGGCCGGCCGGCGCCTCCTCGGAGGAGGAGAGGGGCTTCTGCGGGTTCTCCGCGGCGAGGGCCGGGGTCGCGCCGAAGAGCAGGGCACCGGTCGCGACGAGCGCGATCAGCCCGGAGGCGAGGGGGCGGGCACCCGGA
>NZ_PSUG01000096.1:0-1305 GCF_002931755.1 Rathayibacter sp. AY2B3
TCGGGCGGGCGCGGTTCTCCGGAGCGCGCGTCGGCGGGCGGCGCTCCAGCGGACGGCGGTTCACCCGTGCCGGCACTGACGTGCGGCGCTCAGGCGAGCGTGTTCAGGAGGCCGAGCGCGGCAGCGGCGGGGTGAGGTCCGGGGTGTGCGCGGGGTCGGAGTCGGGGGCCGGCTCCTGCGGGGCGGCGGACTCGGCCGCGGTCTCGGAGTCCTCGGAGGACTCCTGGTCCTCAGCGGGCTCCTGCGAGCCGGGCAGCGGCGGGGTGAGGTCGAGGGCGCCGACCGCCGGTTCGGCGGCGTGCTTCGGCGCAGCCGGGCGGTTCTCGGCCGCGGCAGCCTTCTTCGCCGCCTTCTCCTGGGTGCGCGTGAGCTTCTCGGTCTGCTCCGCCAGCTTGCGGGCCTTCTTGCGCAGCTTCTTGCTGGAGTCGCGGACCGCCTCGTGCGCTGCGCGCACCGACTTCTCGGCCTTCTTCAGCGCCTTCTTCGCGCGCTTCTGCGCCGCCTTGTCGCGTGCGTCCTTGTCCTTGCCGGTCCCGGCCATGTCCGCTCCTCCGCTCGTCGACCACTCCGGCCGACTCCCCCACGCTACCGAGCGGCACCCGCCCCGCGAACCCGCTGGCGAGCGCGCCCGGGTCGCGCTAGGCGCGCGGGAGGCGGGCGTTCTGCGGCCGTGCCGTCCTTGCTCCTCTGACCCTGGTCGCCGCCTCCCCTCCTCCGCGAGATGCCACCCCGGTTCTCGCGAGATGCCACTCCCCGGTCCGCGAGATGCCACTTGCGCGGGCGACACGCCGAGCCGAGCGGACTCAACTGGCATCTCGCGGGGCGGAAGGAGGCGGCAGCGAACGGCCGGGAGCCTCGGGGTGCGCCGGACGCGGCCGGGAGTCGCGGAGGGCGGCGGCCCTGTTCGCGGCTGGGAGTCGCGGGCGAGTCGGCCCCGCGGAGGGCGCGGGTTCGGCAGGCTAAGGCGATGGTCTTCCAGCACGATCCCGGCGGCTACCAGGGCCGCGCGGGGCTCCGCCGCCCGATGCGCGGGCCCAAGCGCGACAGATGGATGTGGTGGCGCCTGGGCTCCGGAGTCGCGGCGACGGTCGCCGGCGTGATCGCCCTGCTCGTCTTCACCGCCGACCGCTGAGCACGCCGCCGACCCGGCGTACCCCCGCCGCCGCTCGTCGAGCACTCCCGCCTCGCGCGCGCAGAGACACCGCCGAATGCACCCGGTCACCGGCGGCAGCACGGCGTCTCGGCGACCGGGCGGCGTCTCGCGCGGCAGCCGACGCGGCGCCCCTCCCGGCCACCTCGCCCCGG
>NZ_PSUG01000097.1:0-1274 GCF_002931755.1 Rathayibacter sp. AY2B3
GGCGGGCGGGCGGCCTGGCCGCGGCGCTCGGCGCGGTTCGCGAACTCCCGGGCCTGCTCGCGCTCGAAGTGCTGCGCCTGCTTCTGCTGGTCGTACTCGGTGTAGGCGTCCACGATGCGGCCGACCAGGCTGTGGCGGACCACGTCCTCGCTGGTCAGTCTCGAGAAGTGGATGTCGTCGATGCCGTCGAGCACCCGCGTCACGAGGCGGAGTCCGCTCGCCCCGGTCGGCAGGTCGACCTGGGTGATGTCGCCGGTGACCACCATCTTCGAGCCGAAGCCGAGGCGGGTGAGGAACATCTTCATCTGCTCGGGCGTGGTGTTCTGCGCCTCGTCGAGCACGACGAACGAGTTGTTGAGCGTGCGCCCGCGCATGTACGCGAGCGGCGCGACCTCGATCGTGCCGGCTGCGAGCAGCTTCGGGACGATCTCGGGGTCCATCATCTCGTTCAGCGCGTCGTAGAGCGGGCGCAGGTACGGGTCGATCTTGTCGGTGAGCGAGCCGGGCAGGTAGCCCAGCCGCTCCCCCGCCTCGACCGCCGGACGGGTCAGGATGATCCGCTCGACCTCCTTGCGCTGCAGCGACTGCACGGCCTTCGCCATCGCCAGGTAGGTCTTGCCGGTTCCGGCCGGGCCGATGCCGAAGACGATGGTGTTCTGATCGACCGCGTCGACGTACTCGCGCTGGCCGAGCGTCTTGGGCCTCACGCTGCGTCCGCGCGCCGTGAGGATGGCCTGGCCGAACGCCTCGGCCGGGCTCACCGGCCCGCCGTTCTGCAGGATGCGGGCGGACTCGCGCACGCCCTCCGGGTCGAGATCGTGCCCGCTCGCGGTCATGCGCACCAGTTCTTCCACCAGGCGCGTCGCCGCGGCGACGGGCTCGCGCTCGCCGTCGAGCGTCACCTCGTTGCCGCGCACGTGCACCCGGACATCGGGGAATCGTCCTTCGACCGCTCGGATGAGGCGGTCCTGGGGTCCGAGGAGGCGCACCATCGCGACTCCGTCGACGGCGACGACGCGCCGCGTCGTCTCGGACGCGTCCGCGCCGGGGGCGGGACGCTCGTCGGGGCTCGCGCCCGTGTTCTCAACCGGTGGCAAGGGAGCCTTCCGTCTGGTGGCCGCCCAGGACGTGGGCGTGCACGTGGAACACGGTCTGGCCCGCCTCTTCGCCGGAGTTGAAGACGAGGCGGAACTGACCGTTGCTGTGGGCGTCGGCGAGCGACTGGGCGACCTGCACCATCTCGGCGAGCAGGGCGGGATCGGCGGCGGCGAGAG
>NZ_PSUG01000098.1:0-1020 GCF_002931755.1 Rathayibacter sp. AY2B3
GTGTGCAGAGCCTGCGCGACGGCCTGCTCGATCGTCGCGACGTCGAGGCCGAGCAGCGTACCGATCCCGGCGGCCGCCGAGGGGCCGAGGTGCGCGACGAAGCGGAGGCGCTCGGCGCCGGCCTCCTGCGCGGCGGCCGCGTACTCGCGGGTGACGGCGAGGGTCCGCTCGAGCGCGGCCGGGTCGAAGCGGCCGGTGCGGTCGACCCCGCGGCCCAGCCGCACGAGCTCGGTGCGGCGCTGGACGTCCCGGAGGCGGCCGTCCTCCACGTCGGCGATCAGCAGGCGGAGGGAGTTGGTGCCGCAGTCGAGCGCCGCGACGCGCGTGAGGGAGGACATCCGCCCATTCTGCCCGCGCCGCCGGGCCCGGAGGCGGGCGATAGCCTGGGGGAGAGACGAAGGAGCCGCCCGTGCACGAACACCACGTCCGCGTCCACCGCAGCGACGAGGAGCTCCCGCGACACGGGCAGCTCGCCCACGCGCTCGCCGAGGTCGCCGCCGATCCGGTCGAGATCGACGACGAGGTCGCCGAGATGGTGGTCAACCGCGTCATCGACAACGCCGCCGTCGCCACGGCGTCGCTCCTGCGCCGCCCGGTCGTCGCCGCCCGCGCGCAGGCTCTCGCGCACCCCGCCTCCATCGGCGGCCAGGGCTCGGTCGTCCTCGGCGTCGACCCGGCCCGCCGGGTCTCGCCCGAGTGGGCGGCCTGGGCCAACGGGGTCGCCGTGCGCGAGCTCGACTACCACGACACGTTCCTGGCGGCCGAGTACTCGCACCCGGGCGACAACATCCCTCCGCTGATCGCCGTCGCCCAGCACGCGGGCATCGGCGGGGCGCAGCTCGTCCGCGGCATCGTCACGGGCTACGAGGTCCAGGTCGACCTGGTGCGCGCGATCAGCCTGCACCGGCACAAGATCGACCACGTCGCGCACCTCGGCCCCTCGGCGGCCGCCGGGATCGGTACGCTGCTCGGCCTCGACGTCGCGACGATCGAGCAGGCCGTCGCGCAGGCTCTGCACAC